>JAOUQA010000046.1 GCA_029879605.1 Gammaproteobacteria bacterium | reverse complement strand
TCCATACTGGAGAAAGTGTGGGCAGAACTGGGCACTGTTTAATGAGCTTCTTAATGGGCTTATATAATTGTTTGATCCATGATAGCACAGACAAGTTACTGATATGACGGGCTGAATATACTATAATGGCCATCCGAAATTAAAACGGAAGTTGAAATGAAGTCTATACGTAAAGCAGTTTTTCCCGTTGCGGGCATGGGTACTCGATTTTTACCGGCTACTAAAGCCAATCCTAAAGAAATGCTACCCATTGTTGATAAACCCCTGATTCAGTACGCTGCCGAAGAAGCGGTTGCGGCCGGTATTGACACCCTGATCTTTATTAATGGGCGCAACAAGCGTTCTATAGAAGATCATTTTGATAAGGCCTATGAGCTGGAAGCTGAGCTGGAAGCCCGTAATAAAGATAAATTACTCAAGCTGGCCCAGGAAGTGCTGCCACCCCACGTAAACTGTATTTATATTCGTCAGGCTGAAGCCCTGGGCCTGGGCCATGCTGTATTGTGTGCCGAGCCGGCAGTGGGTGATGAGCCATTTGCAGTCATACTGGCAGATGACCTGATTATCAATGGCGGGCGTAACTGTATGGAACAGATGGCCGAGGTCTATAACGAATACCATGGTTCCGTGATTGGAACCCAGACTATACCTCGCGAAGAAAGTGATAAGTACGGGATGATTGCAGGCTCTGAAGTGACCAGCAGTATTACCCAGGTTGCACAAATGGTCGAAAAACCAGCACCGGCTGATGCCCCTTCTGACCAGGCTGTAGTAGGTCGTTATATTTTAACACCCAGGATTTTCGATAAACTTAAAACGACGGGTCGTGGTGCTGGCGGTGAAATTCAGTTAACCGATGCCATTGCCGCACTGTGTAATGAAGAAAAAGTGTATGCTTATTCATTTGACGGTAAGCGTTATGACTGTGGCAGTAAGCTGGGATATCTCCAGGCCAATGTTGAACTTGGACTGGTGCATCCTGAGCTCAAAGATGAATTCAGTGATTACCTGAAAAATCTCAAAATATAAAATGAATCATTGAACCAGGGATGGTTCGTCATTCTTTAATCTTCACCGCCAGCACATCGCAGGGCATTTCATGTAACACCCCGTTGGCGGTTGAGCCCAGTAACAGGCCAAGACCATGACGACCATGTGAACCCATAATAACCAGGTCGCATTGATGATTTCTCGCATATTCACATATTTCATGTTTGGGTGTGCCAATCACAACATGCTGTTGCACCGTTGCTATTTGATGTTCAGTACAGAATTTATTCAGTGACTGTTTGGCCTGTTCAACCAGTTCGTTTTCATCAATATTCCAGGTAGACGACAGTACCGGTTCATAGGCAATATCGATGGGTGGCAGGTATTCCACGACATGGATCAGGGTGAGTTTTGCCAGGTTATTTCTGGCAATATTTTTTGCCCTGGTAATAACAGCATTGGCAGCGGCTGAAAAATCTACCGCAATCAGTATGTTTTGATAATCGGCCATGAGATATCTCCACATGTGCTGTTACTAGTTTAATTTGTACATGTTAATCGTGGTTTGTTTTGAATCAAGCGGGTATTTTTTAGCAGGCATAAAAAAGCCCCGCTGATGCGAGGCTTTGAGGTTACTTCTTTTTGCATCAAAGTGAGCTGAAAGCGCCTCTGATTTAGATATTTGGCTCCCCGACGTGGACTCGAACCACGGACCCAATGATTAACAGTCATTTGCTCTACCAACTGAGCTATCGGGGAATAGTCAGACTGTGTTCTGAGAGGGCGCTATAGTACCTATTAGGCCTATAGCGGTCAACCTCTAACGGACAAAATGTCCAATCCTTTCAAGGGCTTTTTCCAGGCTGCCCATGTCTGTGGCGAAGGAAATACGCATATGGCCGGGGCTGCCGAAGGCAGAGCCGGGTACCAGGGCCACTTCAGCTTCAGCCAGCAGTTTCTCACCCAGTGCTACATCGTCCGCTATGCCCATTCTATCCATGACCTGGTGGAAGCTGGGGAAAATGTAGAAAGTACCATCACTGGCCAGGCTGGATACACCCTCCATGCTGTTCAGGGCTTTGAGTACGAAATCATGACGCTCTTTAAAGGCCTGGTTCATTTCAACCAGTCGGCCCTGGTCGCCTTCCAGTGCAGCCTGGGCCGCAACCTGTGAAATCGATGCTGGATTCGAGGTGCTCTGGGACTGCACCTTCTTCATACCCTTGATCAGGTCTGCCGGTCCACCGGCGTAGCCAATACGCCAGCCTGTCATGGCATAGGCCTTGGAGACCCCGTTCAGTACGATGGTGCGTTCATAAAGCTCCGGGCAGGCATTAAGAATGTTGCAGAAGCCTTCCTCGGTCCAGATGATGTGTTCATACATATCGTCTGTGGCAATCAGTATCCTGGGGTGTTTGAGTAATACTTCGCCCAGGGCTTTCAGTTCCGCCATTGTATAGGCCTTGCCTGATGGGTTGGAGGGGCTGTTAATGACAAACAGGCGGGTCTTGTCGGTGATAGCCGCTTCCAGCTGCTCGGCAGTGATTTTGAAGCCGTGTTCCTGGTCGCCCTGTACAATGACCGGCTCCGCATCTGCCAGTAATACCATGTCAGGATAGGAGACCCAGTAGGGGGTAGGGATAATCACTTCATCGCCAGGGTTCAGTAGTGCCTGGGCCAGGTTGTAAAAACTCTGTTTGCCGCCACAGGACACCAGGATTTGTTCGGGTTTGTAGCTAATCCCGTTATCTTTCTCAAACTTGTTTATAATGGCCTGTTTCAGGCTGGGCATGCCATCCACTGCTGTGTACTTGGTAAAGCCTTCATTGATGGCTTTGATGGCGGCCTGCTTAACGTGATCCGGTGTGTCAAAATCCGGTTCGCCGGCGGCCAGTCCAATAACATCACGGCCTTCGGCTCGAAGTTTGGCAGCCAGGGCAGTAACAGCAAGGGTGGGTGAAGGTTTAACTTTCTGAATACGGTTGGATGGTGTGATGTCCAAAGTCGTGGATTCCTGAATCAAATTTTCGTCAAAAAAAACGGTGCAATTGTAGTCAATGTCTAAGCTTTTTGAAATCAAAACCGACAATAAACCTGCGGGAGATCAACCCACAGCCATCGCTCAACTTCTGGATGGTTTAAGTGATGGCTTAGCCGATCAAACATTGCTGGGTGTTACCGGTTCTGGCAAGACATTTACCATTGCCAATGTCATTCATACCGCTCAACGACCAGCCCTGATTCTAGCACCAAATAAAACCCTGGCGGCGCAATTATATGGCGAAATGAAAGAATTATTTCCAAATAATTCAGTTGAGTATTTTGTTTCCTATTATGACTACTACCAGCCGGAAGCCTACGTGGTCGCCAGCGATACTTTTATCGAAAAAGACGCTTCTATCAATGAGCATATTGAGCAGATGCGACTGTCTGCCACCAAGGCTTTAATGGAAAGAAAAGATGCCATTATTGTGGCCACGGTATCGGCTATCTATGGACTGGGTGACCCCGAGTCCTACCTGGGTATGGTGTTGCACCTGGTGAAAGGTGACATGATTAACCAGCGGGATATTTTGCGACGCCTGGCTGAAATGCAGTACACCCGTAATGATGTGGATTTTCGTCGTGGCTGTTACCGGGTTCGTGGTGAGGTGCTGGATATTCATCCGGCTGATTCTGACCAGGAAGCGATTCGGGTTGAAATGTTTGATGATGAAATCGAGCGGCTAAGTTTTTTTGATCCTTTAACCGGTGAAGTGTTGCGCAAGGTGCAGCGTTTAACTGTGTATCCCAAAACCCATTATGTGACTCCCAGATACGTGATTGAAAATGCCATTGAGCAGATAAAGGACGAATTAAGAGGGCGACTGGTCGAGTTACGGGATAATAACAAGTTACTCGAAGCCCAGCGGGTCGAGCAGCGTACTCTTTATGATATCGAAATGATGCGCGAGCTGGGATACTGCAACGGGATAGAAAATTATTCCCGTTACCTGTCGGGTCGGGCGCCGGGAGAACCGCCACCCTGCCTGTTTGATTACTTGCCTGATAATGCCCTGCTCATCATCGATGAAAGTCATGTCACGATTCCCCAGCTTGGAGGTATGTATAAAGGGGATCGTTCGCGCAAGGAAAACCTGGTGACCTATGGTTTTCGTTTGCCTTCAGCGCTGGATAATCGCCCTTTGCGATTTGATGAGTTTGAAAAATTACGTCCACAGACTATTTTTGTCTCGGCCACACCCGGTGCTTATGAACAGGAACATACCCAGCAGGTAGTGGAGCAGGTGGTGAGACCTACTGGCCTGGTTGACCCGGAAGTTGAGGTACGCCCGGTGGAAACACAGGTGGATGATGTCCTGTCGGAAATTAATAAACGCGTGGCCGTGGGTGAACGAGTACTGATTACGACCCTGACCAAACGTATGTCAGAAGACCTGACAGATTACCTGGCTGAGCATGGTATCCGGGTACGTTATTTGCACTCGGATATCGACACTGTTGAGCGTATGGAAATTATTCGTGACCTGCGTCTTGGTGAGTTTGATGTGCTGGTTGGTATTAACCTGTTACGGGAAGGACTGGATATGCCGGAAGTTTCACTGGTAGCCATACTTGATGCTGATAAGGAGGGATTCCTGCGTTCAGATCGTTCATTAATTCAGACCATTGGCCGTGCTGCTCGTAACCTGAATGGCAAGGCCATACTTTATGCTGACAAAATGACCGGTTCGATGGAGCGGGCGATTGGTGAAACCAGCCGTCGACGGGAGAAACAGCAGGCTTACAATGAAGAACACGGTATTACACCAAAGGGTATACAGAAGGCGATTACCGATGTTATGGATATAGGTTATGAGCAGCGCTATCAGCAGAAATTCCTCCAGGTGGCAGAGCAGCAGGCACAGTATGCTCATATGTCCGTCGACCAGGTCGGGCATGAAATAGATAAACTGGAACAGCAGATGTATGAATATGCAAAGAACCTTGAATTTGAAGAAGCGGCAGCTCTTCGGGATAAAATTGAAACATTGAAGAAACTGTCACTGGGTGCAGGCGTCTAACGCGGCAAAGCATGTATAATGCCGTTTTACATATTTATAAATTTATTGAAGGGTTAGCTTGATGGTCAGGGTTTTAGGGGCTGGTGTATTTATTGTAAGTCTTCTGGGTTGTGATAGTGATTTTACCACGCCGGATATCGTACTGGTTAATTTAGGGATTGATCCAGTCAGTACTGAAAATATGAATACTTCTTATCATCGATCAAAGCCTGCCTCATTGGCACCAGCAGTGACATTGCCTGTTACAACAATCGATTATTCTACATTAGCCAGACCCGATGCAACGCGCCCGATTAATGCTATTGCATATCTGGATGTGGAAGATGATGGTGATCTGGATGTTTTTGTTTCATCAGGTATTAATCTGACGACGGTTGATTATTTTGATGAAATTTATTTCAATGATGCATTAAATACCTTTACATACAACGTGACTGATGTGCTTGTAGATTACACTGATCCTGCAAATCCAGTTGGGCCGAAGGCATTAAATGCCAGTAAAGCACTGGTGAGTGATTTTACTGGTAATGCTCTCGATGATATTTTTGTATTAGACCAGGGTATAGATGAGGTGAGTTTTAAAGGTGCTTCTCCACGGTTGTTTATTCACCAGACTGAATTATCTGATCCCAATGATATTGCTTCACCTCTGATTCATTCTTTTACATATCAAATTTATAGCCAGGATCCTGGTTATCAAACCACAGGTGCTTCAGCAGATATTGATAATGATGGTGATACAGATATTTTTGTTGGTGGCCTGGAACCGTTTTTCTATATTAATAATGGTTTTGGTGGTTTTCTGCGAGTTGATAATCGCTGGGATCAAAGCATGAGTGAAATTCATGCTGCGGAGTTGGTGGATGTTGACATGGATGGTTATGTGGATCTGATTGCTGGAGCCGATGAAGCTACTAATGCTACGTTCATCTACTGGGGTAATAGTACCGGTGCTTACAAAAGCGAGTATCGCACCGAGTTGCCCACCCATACGGGTGGTTATGAAGTGATCCTGGATTTTGAAGTTGAGCATCTCGATGCAGACTCGAATAAGGATATTGTGATTTACAGAACATCTGTTGCTGATACTGATCGGGTGGTGCAGATTATCAAGAACAATGGCGGCAGAAATTTTACTGTTAATACTTCATTTCCTACAGGCACTTCATCTCGCTGGCTAAGAGTGCAGAACATGGATATTTATCCTGATAATGCTGTGAGTGGTTCTGACTGGTTTGATAATGATGGTAATGGTGTTTTTACACCAACAATTTTTCCATAATATAAGTTATTTCTTATAGAGTTTTCATTTTTTATTAATTACCTTATTTTTTTCAGGAAAATAGGCATACTTTTGTCTATGCTTAAACTTGTGTGGCTTTTATTTTGTCGCATAGTTTTTCTGCCGGATTTAAGTTTAATAAGGTAAAAGGAATATCATGTCAGCTCTTCTATTATCTGAAAGCGAAATAAGGGATTATGTTAGTAAATATGCTTTTCTGCTCGACATGCAGGCAAATGCAGTTTTTATAGTTAATACTGCGGCGGTTATAGAGTATGCCAATCCCGCATTCAATCAACTGACTGGTTTTGATAATAAATCTATACCTGGTTTTTTGCCGAGTGAAATTCTTTCACGCTTCAAACGTGTTCAGGGCTTAATAAAGCAGAGCCTGGCCGAAAATAAACAGATCATCTACAAAGATACACTTCGCTTAGATAGTAATAGTCAGATTTTACCGCTTATATTTACCATAAATCCTCTCGTAGGTTTAAAAAGCAACCAGGTTCAGGGCGCATTAGTTACGATTAAGGAAGATGCTCAGCAGTTAATACAGTATTTTGATGATGAAACAGAAGTGCTTAGTCAACGTATTCGGATCCTGTCAGATGAGTTAAGAAGTAAGCTTAAATTGATTAATGCACTATTTGATAATAGTCCTGTTGGTATGATGATCCTGGATGATAACTGTACCATTATGCATATTAATAATGTGGGTAAAAATATATTCAAAACCAGCTCATCACTGGTGGGTATTTCGTGTAACAGCTTTTATAATGTTGACATGTCCAGGTTTGACCATGTTGCGAATGGTATGTTGGCACCTGAACGCATAACAGCAATGACTGCCACAGGTGAAAATATTTCTTTGCTGAGATGTTCCGTAAAATCAAAAGATGATGAAGGCCTGATATATGAATCTTTTATGGATATTACAGAAATAGAAAATGCAAGGATTGCTTCAAAGACTGCAAAAGATGCCACAGAAGATTTGAATAAATCAAAAATAGATTTTGTTGCAAATATAGTTCATGAGTTGCAGGCGCCACTGAATATTATTATGGGCTATTCTCAATTAGGTATGGAAGCAAATCCTGATAAAAATGATCAGGAAATACAAAATTATTATAAAAAGATATTGAATAGTGGTAATGAGCTCAAATCTTATATATCAAATTTACTTGATATTTCAAAAGTAGAAGCTGGTAAATTTACATTTAATAAAACTGTTGAATTGCTTAACCCTGTAATAAGTTATGTGGTTGATGAATATCAAACTCTTTGTCAGAAAAATAATATACAGATAGAACTTGATTTAAGTAATGATGTAGGTGAGCTTGAAATAGATTCAATTCGAATTAAGCAGGTGATTAGAAATCTGTTAACAAACGCGATTCGTTTTTCACCGGCAAATTCAACAATAATAGTTTCTACGCATAAATCCGGTGCTTATGTTGATATCAGGGTCAGTGATAATGGTCCCGGGATTGCAGAAGATGAACTGGAAGTGATATTCAGCAAATATGAACAGTCATCACTTAATAACAGGTATTCGGGTGGTACTGGACTGGGGCTGGCAATTTGCAGGGAAATTATATCGGCCCATAATGGCAGGATCTACGCTGAAAATGGTCTCGAAAAAGGTTCGGTATTTGTCATCAAGCTTCCTGCTTTGTAAGCTGACAGGAAGTCGAGAAAGGTTAATCTCATGAAATATGCAATTGTGGTTTATACAAATCAGGCCGAGAATGTATGGAATGCATTTCGTTTTGCGAATATGTGTTTGAGTCATGATAATGAAGTTTCAGTATTTCTCCTGGGTCAGGGTGTTGAAGCAGCTTCTATAAAATCTTTGAAATTTGATATTGAAGAACAGATGAACTGGTTTGATGATCTTGGTGGAAAGTTGATTGGTTGCGCGGTCTGTTGTGATTTTCGAAAAGATGAGATGCCAGAACTTGATCAGGATCTACATTGTGAATTAGGTTCAATGACTGATTTATATCAGATTATTAATGATAGTGATAAGGTTGTAACTTTTTAAGAGGCCAGTGTCCTTTATTGCGAGTCGTTTGGTTGTCAATATTTTCCTGGGTTTAAAGTACTGGTGCTGGAATTGATTTGATGTGGTTAGTTAATGTGTTCAGGTAATTGACAGGAGAATTATAAATATCTCGGTCGTTAAAAGTAATAGGCTATATTTAACTGTATAAAATCATCGGTTTTGTAATCATTAATCAGGCTTCCTGGTTTGATATTATTAAATAGTCGTGCTTCCAGTTCTGCTTTCCAGTTGTTGCCAATTCGTTTGCTTGCTTCAATATTAACTAAAGTTTCATGTGTGTCCCGATCAATAATAAAGCCCATTAAAACTTCACTGGACTGTGCATCATTGATCGCCAGTCGCATGCCGAGCATGATGTCATTGTCAAAAATACTGGTTATGTATTGTGTTCGATCATCATAAAGGTATTCACTGATGATGCCGATATCGGCATCAGTTTCAAAAACGCCATAAAATGTATATTCAAAGCCAGCTGTTGTAGCAACAAAACTGTCATCCATCCATTTTCGGTGTATTAGTTCCAGTTTCCATAGCCAGTCTTCTGTGGTTGATTGTAGTTCCAGTCCTGTTTGTTTGATTAACGGGTAGTAGGGAATAACTTCTGGAGGAAATATTGGTATGAGTGTAGGTAGAAAAACGGGTTCGCGACTGGTGCCCTGGAAGTAGGACAGGCCAATATCCCAGTCGCCGATAGTATTAAACCAGCGCACGGCATAATCAATATGCCGGTCTTTATCTTCTGATTCATACAGTGTGTTATTGGTGAGCGGGATTGCTACACTGCGTGGCCTGCCTTCGCTACCGGTTAAGGTTCGCTCCCTGAAGCCGGGTAAAATAAAAAAGTCGATTAATCCCCAGTCTCTTTCTATGCTGGCTTTTATCATCGGCTGCCCCAGCTTGTCTTCGCCATCAATGTTTTCCACCTGATCAGTCTGGTTGATGATGTCGACCAGGTGCTGAGATTCGGTGACTCCCCAGAAAACTTTACTAATACCCAGTTTGAGTTCCCAGTTATCAAATATTTTGTGCCAGGACATTTCACGTATATCACCATGTGTTCTTTCATCATCATGCTGATCAAGTCGATAAAAAGGGGTAAAAGTGAAGCTCTGTTTCTCATTGTCCCAGCGGTGATAGTACTCAGGTTCTGCAGCCAGCGACAGGTACTGGTTATGCTGACTGTTTATGTATACGGCAGAGTCAGATAAGAAATTACGTGATTGAAAACTAAAATTTCCAGACCATTCACCAGCGCTGACGGTGTTAGTGGTTAGAGTAAGAATCAGTAATGTTATATTGAAATAAAATCCCGGTTTCATTTGGCGCTTTTTAAACTGTTTCGGCTAAAGTCCTTGTCTGTTAATCCAGTTTTAAACTGGTAGTCAATCCAGCTCAACACTGTTGATTTACCTGTTTGATGGTTTTCCATTTTCATATTGTCTGCTCGCCAGTACTGTCCCAGGTACTGTTTGTAGTCAGAGTAGGTCAGTGTTTTTAATAAGG
>JAOUQA010000409.1 GCA_029879605.1 Gammaproteobacteria bacterium | reverse complement strand
GACAGGTAGTACGTTGATTGAATACACGCAGAATTTACGCATTGAAGAAGCAAAACGATTACTTGAAGCCGGGCCAATGCCCGTTGATGACATTAGTATTACCTGTGGTTATGAAGACGCCTCATTTTTCAGGCGTTTGTTCAAACGTCTTACTGGTTTATCACCCAGCCAGTACCGACGACTGTTTCAGCCGGTGATTAATCAGATTGTGTAGTTGTTATAATATTAGACGTTGGAGTGTTGTAAGGTTTTATTTGATCAATCTCCACTTACTTTTTATTCAACAGGCTTGATTATGAAATTTAAAAATAAAAATGATTATTTTCATGAAGGTGAGCTCGCTATCCAGGAAAAAAATGGTGTGCTAGATTACTGGACTGATGAGGCTATTAATTCTTTAGTCTTTGATAAAATAAATGATAAGGTGCGCCAGTTTATAGAGTCATTGCCATTTTTCTTTATTTCAACATCTGATGATAATGGTAATTGCGACTGTAGTTTTCGAGGAATTGAGGATAATGAAACCAGTAGCCTGGCTGTTAAGGTTATCAATGATAAAACATTAGTGTTTCCGGATTTTTCTGGTAATAATCTCTTTAACTCGCTTGGTAATATGTATGTAAATCCACATATCGGTATGCTGTTTATGGATTTTCAGCGAGCTATGCGAGTACGTTTAAATGGTAACGTGAGACTGCTTGAGGATATAACACCGTATCAGGATCTATGGCCAACAGCATTACAGGTTATCGAAGTGAATGTTGAGCAGTTATACCCAAATTGCTCGCAAAGAATACATGCATCAATGAAACAGCATTTTTCTAAAGGGCAATAGGGTAAGGCAGGTTACGTTTTTTTAATAGGTGACGGGCCATGTTTTTCGTTTTTATGCTAGGCTTACGTTAATAAATTAATAACCAAAAATAAATGCTTGTTACATAATGAGTTGCAAAGGAATTGCTATGCAAGGATGCAAAAGGATATATCTGACGGGTTTTTCATATATAAAGGAGGCGAATTGGAGTCAATTATGTATTTGTTGTTAATCGCTAGCATGATTGGTGTGTATTATTGGGCAGAGAAATTAGAGCTCTCTGGTCTGGTGTGGTGCGCGCTCCAAATCGGGTTTTTTGCTGTTTTCAATGATTTTCTCCACTTGTCACCTTTTTTGAGTATTGTTCTGTCAGCTGCAATAGTTATTGCATTAATACAAAGTTACTTAATGATTGAAGATCGTTATGCTCCAGATGTTATTTTGTTTACAATATTCAGAGACTTTGAAAAAGAAGTTGTGAATTTTATATATAAATTAATTAAGCTTGTTTCTCGTTTTGTATCCAAGATTATCGTTCCAAAATATAAAATAATAAATGGCTTTGGGTTGGCTGAGTATATAATATTGAAAGAGGCTGTTATAAATAAAAACTGGAAAAATGTCGATAAGATACTTTCTGAGAGTAAAAATAAATCACTTTTCTATTATGCGTTGAAAGATGAGGGTTATAAGCCTGAGCATTATTTGAGTTGGCTTAAATTGGATTCAGGTAATGATATTGCTCTGACTGTGTATGGTAATAGTCATATTACTGCTGCATGGGAGTCAAGGGGGAGCGGCACTGCTGATACTGTTTCTACTAAACAGATAAATAAATTCTTTGAGCATTTAGTTCATGCGCAAGAGGCGTTTCTTGAAGCAATAAAACATAATAAAGACAACCCTGAGCCTTTTGCAAGTTTGTTAATAGTAGCCAAGGGGCTATCATTAGATGATGATGAAAAATGGAAATATTTTGTTCAGA
Organism: Gammaproteobacteria bacterium; assembly: GCA_029879605.1. GTDB lineage: Bacteria > Pseudomonadota > Gammaproteobacteria > SZUA-229 > SZUA-229 > JAPHQX01. The sequence continues at coordinate 818 of JAOUQA010000409.1, read as the reverse complement.
TGGTAAAGCGGGATCCGCTTCATTATTTTGGGCATCTTTCAATGATAGATGCACTTAATCCTAAATGGGGTGGTAGTACTCAAGCAATGTTTGGTTTTGCGAGGACTATAGCAAATAACCAGCCAGGGAAAAAATTATTTTCTGCGCTTATCGCAATGGCTCATATAGAACAATGGTTGTACCTGTCTATGTCTGAAGAAGATGAATATGAGGAGTATTTTTACAGGCCAGATGTGGTTAATGAAATTGAACAAAATTACAAGATTAATTATCCTGAATTACCGGTTCAAGCTGATTATGTAGATTACTACACGCTTAATCTATACGCTTTTTGCTTTTATCAGATGAATAACGTGGATGAGGCGCGAGTTATTCTGAATTTTATTAAAAAAAGGGGAGTTGATTACCCATGGATATATATTAATGCTGGTTTATTGTCTCATTTTGATACCAGTTATTCATTTGCTTTTGTATATGATGAGGTCTTATAGAAACCAGGGTCAAAAGAGCTGGGTTCGATTGAAGCAAGTTGCTATTTAGTTTTTTTATCACTTTTTGAAATAGAAGGGAATGTTGGGATTAACTAATAGTTAATTTGTTCAGGCTTCACCGTACTGTGTACTCGCAATGATGCAAGTGTAAAGAATCAAAAGCCTGTTTTTTATTGAATGATAACCCAAACAGGTTAAATCAATATTCATATTGTAAATTAACTGTTGTCGGAGTGATGTAATTCTAGTCGCTCTGGTATTTTCTGTTTGTGGTTATGCTATATTCACATATAGTCTTATCGCATCATATTTAATACTTTGAATAAC
>JAOUQA010000045.1 GCA_029879605.1 Gammaproteobacteria bacterium | reverse complement strand
GTGGAGTTTTCATCCAGCGCCCACCCATAAGCGGGTTTTTAGGATAACTTGTTCTCAATGCATCTATGATACCCAAAAGCCTTACAACCCGAAATTCAACATCTGGGTCTTCAGGAAAAGGTGTATCATCATGAAAAGAACGTAACTTACGGCTACGCATACCTTCCGGCATATTCAAAATACTTAGTTGCTCAGCAGCTGACAAACCCCAATCATCAAGGCTCTGCATAACTTTCTGAGTCATTAAAATCTGTCTTTCCTGGCTTAAACCAAACATATCAGCACCTTCATCTCCTGGACGATAAACCACTCTTATAAACTATGAATAGCACTAAACATTACACAATAGGGGGAGAACATCTTACTATTCATTTCTAGCTAATAATATTAGCATTTTTATTAAGCAGACTCTAAATTACTTTAAGTCATTGATTTCAATATCATTATCATGGCTATTGTTTATATTCATATCACCATCTTGATATATCTAATCAAATCTAACCAGCATTTAACTATTAAGATAAATCTTCGCTACTAGCATCACACATTCTATCAGTCTGTTCATGGTATTATTCCAAGGTTAAATAACATCGATAGAAATAACTAAATGCCTGACAAACCAGTGACTAGCCTGCCTGCCAGATTTAAACAGCTTGTGATTAAGCTCACAGCTCACTATTTGCCAGACAGGGTACCAATTGCTATCAAACTTGCTTTATCCATTACATTACTCATCACAGTGGGTATGAGTATGCTTGGCCTAACTATTCTCGAAAATCAAAAAACAATAATGACCAAACAAATGCTGGGAATGGGCACAACGATTGCAAACCAACTGGCCGGTAGCTCTCAGGACATGGTACTCTCTGATGACATTCTCGGCTTGAAAACTCTGATTAATAATCTTGTTGATGATAATAATATCCTGGGTGCAATTATCCTGTCTGAAAAAGATCATACACTGGCATCCATTGGCATTAACCCTGATATTAGTGTAATCAAACTTCAGGCCTCACAGAATATTCAACCCACACGAGTTCATCATTTTACGTGGATGTCATTAAATGATAACTACGATACTGAAGAACTAATCACTTTTATAAGCCCTATTCATTTTAATAATTTGCTGGCAGGTCACTTTCTCATCACCTTCACAAAAGAATCAATGGCAGAATCACTACAGCAATCAATGAAAGTTATTATTATTGTAACCATAGCCATGAGCATCATAGCAATTTTCCTTGCTTTCATAATGAGCAGACACCTATCTAAACCCATTCATAATCTAGTAGATGCAAGCAAGGCTATTGGTGAAGGTAATCTTAATTTTCGAATATACGAACGGCGAAATGATGAAATCGGTGAACTTGCAGAATCCTTTAATCAAATGGCTGATGGTTTGCTAAAAAAGTCTCAGGTAGAAAATGTATTTAGTCGATTTGTATCCAGTAATGTTGCCAAAGAAATAATGGATAATCTTGATGAAGTTCAATTAGGAGGAAAACATGTTCATGCATCAGTATTATTTGCTGATATTGTTGGCTTCACAAGTATTTCAGAATCTTTACCTCCAAATGAAATAGCAGATCTCCTAAATGAATATTTCTCATATATATCTATAATAAGCAAATATTTTAATGGCCATATTGATAAATTTATCGGTGATTGTGTAATGGTAGTATTTGGCGTACCTGAGCATAACCCTAACCATAGCATTAATGCCATAGCATGTGCAGTTATGATCCAGAAACTGGCTAAAAAACTTAATATATCAAATTCTGACACAGACCATCCAGCCATAAACTTCAGAATAGGCATTAATACAGGCGATATGGTTGCAGGCAACCTTGGATCACATGATCGCATGGAATACACTGTTATTGGAGACCCAGTTAATATTGCATCACGTCTATCATCTGTTGCCGAAAGCAATCAAATCATTATAATGGATGAACTATACAATCAGGAAAATATTAAAAATAGAATTATTGCAACTCCATATCAAACTATTAATGTCAGGGGCAAAAAATTACCTGTATCAACATATCTTGTTCATGACCTAAAAGCTGATTTTAGTAAGAATATTAAAATATCACTAGATGAAATAATTAATCACAATTTAAAATGAGATTCTTTAAATTAATTTTAATAACGGCCATCATAATTTTTAGCATTAGCAGTTGCGCTAATTTTTATGCAACTCGTGATAATTTAAACACATATATAACTGAGTGGCTAAATAACAATAATTTCGATCTGATCGACAATACAATCATGTTATTAGATAAATCTCACCCAGAATATAAAAAGATAATTTCTCGAAAACCTGAAATTACAAAAAAGAAAGCTGCTTATATAGCTCAAATTGAACACAAAGCACAAAGCCTGCAAAAAAATAACAAATGGCCTGAAGCAATTGAAAAATATGATGAAGCCCTAAAAAATCTGCCCGGCAACAAACAGCTTATAGCATCCAGGGCGATTCTCATTAAGAATCATGACAATCTGATTAATGAGCTTAAAAAGAAAATGCTACTTAAAAGAGCTCATGCACTTATTGAGTATGAAACTGTCTATAATGAACTTGAATTACTAGCACCATATGACCGTAATGCCCAAAATGATATTTTAAGACATAAAAATGAAAAACGAGATGTAGCAAATCATCTTATTAGCTGCAGTGAATTTGCTCTTGACAAAAAAGATTACCCTCTCGCTGAAGAGTGTTTACAATTGGCTAGCCAATTGATTAATACTGATACTGTTCGCGAATTACTTATAAAGACTAAAAACAAACGTAAATCTATTGAAAATCAAAAACGCGCTGAAGATTTACTTTCGACCTATAAGAAAGCATATTCCGCTGGCGACCTTTCCAAGGCTCGATTTCATATAAATACACTTATAACTCTTCAACCTGATCATTCTGAAGCAATAAAACATAAATCATCTCTAGATCAGGAAATTAAAACAAAAGTCGACAAGGGAATAGCTGAGGGTCGCGAACTATATAGTCAAAATAAAATTAAAAAAGCGCTTAAAATCTGGAATAAATTAATCATTATGGATCCAGACAATGAAGAACTACAAAAACTCATATCTCGAGCGAAAAAAGTAAGCAAGAAAATTGAGACGCTAAGCCCTACACAAAAAAACTAAGGTATTATGCAAGAATATCTGGTATTAATTGATCTTCCAGGCGCGCAATCTTATCCTTAAGCTTTAGCTTTCTCCTTTTAAAACGCTGCATTTGCAATTGTTCAAAATTACCACTTTCATATAAACGACATATAACATCATCAAGATCACGATGCTCAAGCCTTAATTCCTCAAGTTCATTCACAAGTTGATCTTGATCCATATTTGACATTAAATTGTCACCACGTTCTTTAATTTGTAGCAGATTAACACAAAATCAACTATATTAGACATTATCATTTTTTATAACAGCTTCCAACTTCATTAGTAATTTATTGGTTTTTTTATATTTATATAACTGCCTAACTAATTATTATGACTTAACTCTTTTCAAACGTTATTACTGCTGAATTAATGCAATAACGCAACCCTGTAGGCTCTGGTCCGTCTTCAAAAACATGTCCAAGATGAGCATCACACGATTCACAACGAACTTCTACACGCCTCATACCATGACTATTATCAACAATCTCCTTTATACAATCCTTATTAACTGGCATCCAGAAACTTGGCCAGCCACTACCCGAATCAAATTTCTTATCTGAATCAAATAACTCTTCACCACAACAGATGCATCGATACTTTCCAGTTTCCTTTGTATTATAATAATCACCTGTAAATGGCTGTTCCGTCGCTGATTTCCTGGCAATTCTATACTGCTCTTCTGTTAGTTGCTCTTTCCATTCCTTGTCAGTCTTGTTAATTTTTGCCATGCACTATCTCCATGTTTAACACTGCTCCCATGGTAAGCCATGAAATCGCCAGCCACCCACTGAACTTCTGTGGTGTTTATTGTCGAGCTCTCCTTCAAACCCTTCTGAAACATGACAAATATTTTTTAAACCTGCATCAATCAATACATTCCCAGCATCTATCGATCTTTTTCCACTTCGACAAATTAAGATTATAGGTGGACATGACCCGCCCTGTTCACAAACACCACCTAGCATTAATTGACGTATCTCTCTAACAAAATCAGGATTAACCACCCAATCAGGTTCATCTATCCATGGCACATGAATTGAACCTAAAGGGTGACCAACAAATAAGTATTCCATATTAGATCTTATATCAACCAGTATTGCTTTCGAGTTTTTGTCGAGAACCTCGTGTGCTTCTACAGGTGTTAAATAATTCAATTCATTTTCTTTAATTTTTTTCACTTTGTTCCTGCTTTCTTGCTTTATGAAAAAGGTCTCTAAAAATATCTACCCAGTAGGAACTAAACTGATTATCTGCATATTTACTAATTTCCATCGCAGCTCTCAACAAGGGTCGCTTTAGCATGGTTGCATGACTACGTTCATGCGTCCTGGCATCAATCATATCAACGATTGCCATTATTTTTGCACCTTCACTTATGTCTTTTTCTTTTAAGCCTGCCGGGTAACCAGTACCATCTACTTTTTCATGATGATGTAGAACGATTAAAGCAGCTTCACCCCACTGCTTCATATATCTTAATAATTCATATCCAATTCGCGGATGCTCTCTAATCTGACTTAGTTCATCGTCAGTTAAAGCACCTTCCTTACTTATTATTCCAACAGGTAGCAACCCCATTCCTGCATCATGCATATATACAGCTGCTGCAAGTTGATTTGGTTCAACAGGCCGTCCTGCATGATCATTCATTTTCAATGCAAGTCTGAGCATTCTACCACTTCGACCTCGCCAGTAGTGAGCGCGTTCTTCTAATGGTTCTGCCAGCCCTTTAAAGAAAATAAAATCTTCATTTTCTTCTACCCCATATGCAATTAATTCTTCTTCATCAGGTGGAGAATCCTCAAATAAACTCTGTAATGTATTTTTTTCAGTTATCGTTGATTCAAGTATCTCAATTGTTGGATCTAATAAAAGCAATGTATCTTTTATAGCTTCATCTAAATGCAATTTGTCTACTAAGGAAATCTTATTTATCGCTTCACATATCTTTGGAAGCCTGTCTAGCAATTCGCATCGATCACTTCCCTCGATCATTTTCTCAAATGCCGTTTTAATATCATCCATGGCTAGCAGAACTATATCGCCGTACGTTGATTCAAACTTACTTTTATTCACCTGGATAGATGAAATTAGATTCCCGATACTTTGGACCAGAAATGCCAACTCATTAAACTCCATCTCAATTAGAGACTGCTTTATATTTAACAGTGCCTTATTAAGTTTTTTTAATAATTGTGTGTCATATGGGGTTTGATCTAGCATCAACAGGCTTTCTTCTATTTCCTTACCCGCCTTATTAAATCTCTCAAAAAAGCCACTGAGAGTATCTCCATCGATGGTGTCTACCTCTATACTGGATTCTGTTTTAGTCATCTATGGCCCCTGATAATCAGCGTTTTAACCTGATAAATATAGTATAAGCAAAAATTCGTATTCCTGTTTATAGATATAGACTAATGGCATCTCTTATAATGAATCCTGCTCTAATGAATCAGTTAATATAAACCACTCCTCCTCTTTTTTCTTCAATTTATCAGTTACTTGTGTTTGCTCGATTAGATATTGCTTCAATTTTTCCCTGTTTTTATCACTGTACAGTTCTGTTTCCATCATTATAACTGCAAGTTTGTCCTTCTCCTGAGCCAGTTTGCCAATTTCCAGCTCAAGTTCCCTTATTTTTTTCTGTAATGGCTGCAACCTCTGCCTTTTTTCTGCTTCTATCTGCCTGATTTCCTTCTTAGTCAGGCCCCTCTCACTGTCAGGCGTATTTTCCACATAATCATCATTCTTTCTGCTTTTAATTAAGCATTGACGATAATCCTCGAGGTCGCCATCAAATACCTTCACCCGACCTTCCTCAACCATAATAAACTGATCAGTCACCGCATTAAGTAAATATCTGTCATGAGATACCAGCAGTACCCCGCCTTCATAGTCCTGTAATGCCATAGTTAAAGCACTACGCATCTCAAGATCGAGATGGTTCGTAGGCTCATCCAGTAGTAACAGGTTGGGTTTGTCAAAAATTATAATCGCCAGTACCAGCCTGGCTTTTTCACCCCCTGAAAACTGCCCTACCGGTTCTGATACCTGGTCACCATGAAAATTAAACCCTCCAAGATAATCCCTTACTTCCTGCTCTGTTACTTTCTTATATCTTCGCTGAAACTGCACCAGGGCACTTTCCTGCATATCTAAAAGCTCTAACTGATGCTGAGCAAAATAACCTGCTTTGATATCTCCTGACACGGTTATTGTCCCCACCAATGGCTTCAATTCTGAGGCTATGAGCTTTATCAAAGTACTCTTTCCTGAACCATTATGTCCTAGCACACCCACCCTGTCTCCCGGCGAAATCGTCAGATTTATATCACTCAGCACCGAGTTTTTGCCATAACCTACATCTACATCTTCAAGCCTTATTAATGGATAAGGCACTTTCTCTGGCATGAAGAATACAAAGCTAAAAGGTGTATCGATATGTGCCTGGCTAATTAACTCCATTCGCTGCAGAGTTTTTAATCGACTTTGTGCCTGACGTGCTTTACTGGCTTTAGCTTTGAATCTTTGTACAAACGACTGAATGTGTTTTATTTCTCGTTGTTGTTTTTCGTATGATGCAGCTTGTTGAGCCAACTGTTCAGCCCTGATTTTCTCATACTGAGAATAATTTCCACTAATCATTAGCAGGTCTTTATGTTCAAAGTAAATAATATTATTGACAACTCTATCTAGCACATCACGATCATGAGAAATAAGAAGAAGTGTCCCACTATAATTTATCAACCAGTTTTCCAGCCATATTACCGCATCCAAATCCAAATGATTGGTTGGCTCATCCAGTAATAATATATCTGATCGGCAAATTAAAGCCTGTGCCAGATTCAATCGCATTCTCCACCCTCCCGAGAATGAATTAACTGGCTTGTTTAACTGGTCGTTACTAAACCCAAGACCATTCATCAGCTTCGCAGCCCTGCTATTTACTGAATATGCATTAATTTCTTCAAGCTTATTATGTAACTGTGCCAGTAAAATTCCATTACTACCTGACTCGGCGCTCTTCATTTGCTGCTGAATTTCTCTTAATTCCTGGTCACCATCAATAACATATTCTATTGCAGACCTGTCAATAGCTGGTACCTCCTGGATAACATAGGCGATACTTAATTCCGGTGGCAGACTTATTTCTCCTTCATCTACCTCCAGCCTGCCCAGCAACAACTCAAACAAGCTTGATTTTCCACAACCATTAGCTCCGACTATTCCTACACGATTTCCCTGGTGAATTGTTATATTGGCCCCGGCAAACAAAGTTTGTGTGCCACGCCTCAGACTTGCGTTTGATAAATTAATCATGCATTACCGTTTTAATGCCCTGGCCATCGCATCTGCCATAGCCGAATTTACTGATTCCGTTTCTTTAATTATTCGCTTTCGAGGTTTATCTGATCTTTTCATTTCAACAATCTGTTTTTTCAGATCGTCATCAAGACGCATTGTTAATGCAATACGTTTTCTACCAGCATCAACATCTATAACTTTCACTTTTACTATGTCACCTGTTTTTACAATATCTCTCGGATCTTTAACGTAGCTATTAGACAAAGCAGAAATATGGACCAGGCCATCCTGGTGTACACCAATATCTACAAATGCACCAAAATTTGTAACATTTGTAACAATTCCTTCAAGAATCATTTCCTGCTTCAAGTCCTTTATCGATTCTATACCTTCTTTAAATTCCGCAGTTTTGAACTCTGGCCTTGGATCCCGACCTGGTTTTTCAAGCTCTCTAAATATATCTGTAACTGTTGGTATACCAAATTTATCATCTACATAATCACTAACATTAAGCTGCTTGATAAACTTCGCATTACCAATTATAGATTTTATTTCACATGAATTTTTAGAAATTATTTTTTCTACTACGGGGTATGATTCCGGATGAACAGCTGAACCATCTAATGGATTATCCCCATTAACAATACGTAAAAAACCAGCTGCCTGCTCATATGCCTTGCTACCCAGTCTAGATACATTTAATAAATCTTCTCTTTTACTAAATGCGCCATTACTATTTCGATAATTAACAATATTTTCAGCCATTGAAGAACTCAGGCCAGATACCTGGGTTAACAATGGTATCGATGCCATATTGACATCAACACCTACAGCATTTACACAATCTTCAACTACTGCCTTTAACATCTGCAATAAACGTGTCTGGCTCACGTCATGCTGGTATTGGCCAACACCTATGGCCTTTGGCTCAATCTTCACCAGTTCAGCCAACGGATCCTGTAAACGTCTCGCGATTGAAACTGCACCACGAATAGAAACATCTAGATCAGGAAATTCATTTGAAGCAAATTCAGAAGCTGAATATACAGATGCACCCGCCTCTGATACAACAACTGAACTTAAACCAAGCTCAGGATACCTCTGTATTATTTCACGAGCTAATTTATCTGTTTCTCTTGATGCCGTCCCATTGCCAATACTTATAAGCTTCGCATTATATTTCCTGGCCAAAGACACTATCGTCACTATCGATTCTTCCCAGCTATTCCTGGGAGGATGCGGATATATCGTTGCATGATCAAGATATTTACCAGTTGAATCCACAACCGCTACTTTCACTCCTGTACGCAAGCCTGGATCCAGGCCTATTACAGCCTTTGAACCAGCTGGTGCGGCCAACAATAAATCCTTCAGATTCGAAGCAAAAACTTTTATGGCTTCTTCTTCAGCCAGCTCTTTTAACTTCATCTTAAGTTCAATATCAAGGTGGGTATATATTTTTATTTTCCATGCCCATCTAACTGTATCCAGCAGCCATCTACCTGATTTTCCTGAGTGCTCACTAATATCATAATGCCTTGCTATTAATTTCTCGCAAGGATGAATCTCTACTTCATCCTCTCCCTTAATCTTTAAATTCATCTGAAGAACTGATTCATTTCTACCGCGAAACAATGCCAATGCACGATGTGAAGGTATTTTATTAATCGCTTCACTATAATCAAAATAATCAGAAAACTTTTCACCATCATTTTCTTTGCCTTCGATTACTTTCGATTCAATTTCTCCATCACTCCATAACAACTCTCTTAACTTTTGTAACAAGTCGGCATCTTCAGCAAACCATTCCATGATTATCTGTCGCGCACCATCAAGAGCTGATTTTACATCCGCTATATTATTTTCTTTACTTAAATATCTTTTTGCCTCTTCTTCAGGCTCAACATCTCTTTTCTCTAATAATATTTCTGCCAGAGGCTCTAAACCTGCCTCCCTGGCTATTTGTGCCTTTGTTCGTCTTCTTGGCTTATACGGCAAATACAAATCTTCGATTCTATTTTTTGTTATCGCTTCATTAATTGATTTTCTTAGTTCTTCTGTAAGCTTTCCCTGCTCGTCTATACTTTTTAAAATAGTTTTTTTACGCTCTTCTAACTCTCGCAAATAATTAAGTCGATCTTCAAGCTTTCTCAACTGAGTATCATCAAGCCCATTAGTGACCTCCTTTCTATAGCGTGCGATAAACGGTACAGTAGCCCCCTCATCAAGCAAACTGATAGCTGAAACAACCTGGGATTCTTTAACTGATAATTCTTCAGCGATTAGTCGGGAAATCGATAACATAAAAATAGCACCTTGAGAGTCATTCTACAAAAAGGCTATTGTATCTAATCAAATACGAATAAGTTAGAAAAACTTAATCAATATTCAAACGTTTTTTAATGTGGGGAATTACCTTGCTCAAACCAAGCTTTAACTGTTCAT
>JAOUQA010000408.1 GCA_029879605.1 Gammaproteobacteria bacterium | reverse complement strand
TCAGTTTTATTTTTTGCCATAAATTAACAAACAGGGTCTAAAGAAAAATTAAATTTTATTGATTGATGACTGAATAGCCTGATCAATATACATATCCAGGTAATCAATCAGGGTGATACCGACAATACGCTTCGCCAGTTCACGACCTTTATGATCAATAAAAATAATGGTTGGCACCAGGTCAATATCATATCTTAGTGCCAGCGTATCGCCACCAATTGATTCGCCATTAAAATCATAAAGATAATAATAATCCTCTTTCTCTACCTGCCCAATGCGTATTTTGTCTTTGTACTTTGAGTTCTGCTGCAAAGGCAACAAATAGGACTGACGTATTAATTCACAATACTCACAACTACTGGCAGAAAACAGAATGATAATAAGCTGCTTGCCCTCAGATAAACGGGCTTCAAGCCCGAGGTCTTTAATCTCCCTGATTGTTGAAGCCTGGTTCGCAACAGTAACAACTGGCAACAGGCTACTCAACATAACAAGGTATAAAAAGACTGTTTTAAGTCTGAACAGTATTTTATCAAAGCACAGCATTGCAAAACCTCACAATTACAAGCGTTTATTTACGCCTGGGCTTTTTCTTCTTTTTCGCAGACACATTGTCATAGTCCGCCAGTTCAAAATCGATTTTTCGCTCATCCAGGTTAACACCAACGACCTTAACTCGAATCATATCACCAAGACGGAAAACCAGGCCACCACGTTCACCCACCAGCCTGTGACCTACCGGATCAAATTCATAATAATCTTTTGGCAGGTTGGTAATATGCACCAGGCCTTCGACATAGATATCCTGCAATTCAACAAACAGACCAAATGATGTCGCCGAGCTGATCACACCATCAAAATCCTCACCCACTTTGTCCAGCATGTATTCACATTTTAAAGCGGTCATGGCATCACGGGTTGCTTCGTCGGCACGACGCTCACAATTAGAACTGTGTTCACCCAGGCTCACCATATCACTGTGGCGATAAAAATAACTCTCAACTTTTTTACCCTGCAAGACATGACGAATCGCACGGTGCACCAGCAAATCGGGATAACGGCGAATAGGCGATGTGAAATGCGCATAGGATTCCAGCGCAAGACCAAAATGCCCCTGGTTATCAGGGCTATAAACAGCCTGGTTTAATGAACGCAACATCACTGTCTGAATCAGATGAAAATCAGGACGGTCTTTTGCCTTCTCAATTAATTTCGCATAATTTTTGGCTGTGACATTATTTTTTGCAGCACCAAAACGCAATCCAATACTCTTGATGAAATCAATGACATCATCAATTTTATCTTCCTTAACACCTTCATGATCACGAAACAGGCCGGGGATTTTATTACGCTCCAGGAAACGGGCGGCAGCCACATTCGCAGCGATCATACATTCTTCAATCAGCTTATGGGCTTCATTGCGTACCGTTGGAACAATTTTTTCAATACGTTTGTTTTCACTGAAAACAATCTGGGTTTCCGTGGTTTCAAAATCTATGGCACCGCGTTTTTTACGCTGCTTTAGAAAAACTCTATACAGGTCATACAGATCTTCCAGGTGAGGTACCAGTGCTTCATGCTGCTTACGCAGTGACTGATCATCTTCAACCAGCATGGCGGCAACTTCTGTATAAGTTAACCGGGCATGGGATTTCATCAGGCCCTCGAAGAAACGTGAGCGGGTCATTTTGCCATCTTTATCAATCAGCATTTCGCAGACCATGCACAAACGATCGACATGAGGATTAATGGAACATAAACCATTCGACAGCACTTCCGGCAACATGGGTATCACGCGACCCGGAAAATATACCGAGGTGCCACGATTATAGGCTTCTTCATCCAGCGCGGTAGCGCGTTCCACGTAATGGGATACATCAGCAATGGCAACATAGAGTTTCCAGCCGGTGCTGGTCGATTCACAATACACCGCATCATCAAAATCACGGGCATCTTCACCGTCAATAGTCACCAGCGGCAAATGACGAATATCAACCCGGTCCTGTTTGTCTTTTTCTGACACTTCTTCAGTCAGGTCAGTAATCTGTTCCTTAACCTCGTCAGGCCAGAGGAAAGGAATATTATGGGCATGAATAGCAACATCAATTTCCATTCCCGGTGCCATGTGGTCACCAATAATATCCGTTACCCTGCCAAACGGCTGATGACGGAATGTAGGCTGTTGCACGATCTCGACGATCACAATCTGGCCATGCTCGGCCTCGCCCAGGTCATCCGGCGGGATAACAATATCCTGGGTCAGTCGCTTGTTATCCGGCACCACAATTGCCACACCACTATCGATAAACAGTCGACCAACGATACGATCATTGGCTCGCTCCAGCACCTCGATCACAGCACCCTCCTTTCGACCACGGCGATCAACACCGGAAATCTGTACCACGGCACGATCACCATGAAGTAAGGTCCGCATCTGACGACCATGAAGGAATATATCCTCGCCCCCTTCATCCGGCACAAGGAAGCCAAAACCATCAGGATGAGCAATCACACGACCACGAATCAGGTCATCTTCATCCACCGGGATAAAACCATCTTTACGATTACGGATTAGCTGACCATCGCGCACCATCGCCTTCAAACGGCGGCGTAAAGCCTCTTTC
>JAOUQA010000407.1 GCA_029879605.1 Gammaproteobacteria bacterium | reverse complement strand
GCTGGAGAAGGTAGCATTTGAATTAAAGAAAAACGAGATTTCTGATCCGGTTAAGACGTTATTCGGCTTTCATATCATTAAAGCAGGTGAGCGCAAGAGCAAAGGCAAAGTTACATTTGAGGAAGCAAGTGCGGACCTGAAGAAACGTCTTGAACAGAAGCGGTTTGAAAAACTGAAACAGGATGCTTTGAATAAATTTAAAAAAAATATGGATATCGAGGTGCTGGTTGATGTGAGCTGAGAAGGAGCTAGGCATGATTGTTTTTGCGTAGTTTAATTTTCTGGAAAATAAAAGAGACCATGATAACGCATAATCATACTGGTGTTGGCAGGAGTATAACGTCATTAGTTGGACTGATGATTGTCTTGTTGATGTCAGTGATGCCTGAAGCCTTAGCAGTAGATAATCCTGGGCCAGTTCCAGTTGATAATAAACAGTTAAAGATTCAGTTGGAAAAGACGCAGCGATTATTGAATCAGCCAGAAAAAATACAGCAATTATTAAAACAGAATAAGATTACAGAAAAAGAAATTCCTGATCCACATTGGAAAATAGAAGGCTGTTTGTCCTGTCACCTTGGTAAGGCAACGAAAGCTAATAAAAATCTTAGAACAACTGATATAAATGGGTTGTGCGGGAACTGTCATAAAACCCGTGAGTCACATTCGATTATTCATCCAGTAGAGATTTCGCCAGACAGAAAAATGATTCGCCGTATGCCTGCGGATTTTTCCAGGGTTATCAAGCAGTCAGGAGGCAAAATAAACTGTTTAACCTGTCATGATGTTGTGCAGACATGCAAGACGAGTAGAAAGCAATCACAGCTTGTTAACCCAAAATTTTTTCGAGGTGGAAATTACAAGGAAGATCGTACCCGCTTGTGTTTTTACTGTCATGATGAAGGCATGTATGAACGCTTGAATCCACATAAACAGGTCAGAAAAGACGGGTCTATAAATGAGAAGTTGTGCTATGTCTGTCATGAAGACTGGCCAGGTGTGGACCTGGTGGCTAATGAAGGGCCATTTTATTTTAACGTAGAAAATAATTATTCATCAATGTGTAATGGTTGCCATCCATGGAAGCCGCATCCTGGCGGGTCGTTTTTTTCATTTCAGAAAAAAAACAAAAACATTAACCATCTGGTTATACCCCCTGATAAAATCATGCGCCAGATGGAAAAAAGTTCAGTCCATCTTCCGCTAGAGCCTAAAACAAAAAGAGTTTATTGTGCTACCTGTCATAATCCGCATGATAAAACCGTTATAAAAAGAAAGGCTGCTGCGATGGGTGCGGGGCAGAAACATTTTCTTCGAGCAGGCCAGATATGCATGAATTGTCATGCAAGATAAATATGCTGTTAAAAGGTGCTAAATAATGCTAGTAACAAACAGGCAGTTTAAAACCGGTGTTATAAGTAACATAAAGTTGTTGATGGCGTTGATTGCTATTTTATTTACTGTGCCAGTTTCAGCATTTGAAGATGATGAGGGGTGTCTGATCTGTCATAAGTATCCTATGATGGGACGAGTAACCGATGATGGTGTGTTGCGATCATACTATGTATTGCCGCATGTATTTTCACGCACGGTACATAGAAATGTTCCATGCCGAGACTGTCACTCCTATATTAAAGAAATACCTCACCGGCCGGTCAAGGAAGGTGTTACCTGTAACCAGGAATGCCATTCTGTAAAGAATCCTGCTACAGGCGCAAACTTTAGTCATAAACATATATATGATGCCTATATTGAAAGTACCCATGGCCGGAAAAAACAGGCTAGTGGTAATGATGCAGATAAACCTTATTGTATAAACTGTCATACCAATCCACTTTATAACCCTGGTGAAAGTGGTCCACCAGCACATATTGCAGATCGTTGTGTTGTTTGTCATGAGAAGCGTGAATTTGTTGAACGCTGGTATAACCATACAAGTCGACGTATACGTGATGTAAGGCGTTCATCCCAGGATATTATAGAGTTATGTTCGACCTGTCATGGAGATAAGGAATTGGTGGACAGGCATATTAAGCAGGCAGAAGAAGAGGGTCGTGAGTTAGGCAGGAAATTTCCAATAGCGGTGGAGACCTATAAGGATAGTTTTCACGGAAAATTAACCCAGCTTGGATTTGGTAAGACTGCAAGTTGTCTTGATTGTCATGCCAGGAAAAAAGATTATTTCAAAAGCGTGCATGAAATACGTCCATCAAGAGATCCTGCGTCACCAACACATAAAGATAATAAGCTGGAAACATGTCAGCAATGTCATGTGTATGCAGATGAGAATTATATCGCGCTTGATCCGCATCCCAGTAGCAATAAAGATGATAATGTATTCAGATATTATGCGGAGAAAATTTATAACATTATTGCGGTTTCGGTAATTATTATGTTGATTGGAATGTCATTGCTGGAAACAGTTGGGCGACGCAGAGATGGAGTGGCCTGGCGCTTGCGCCAGGGTAGTACATGGCGACGAAAGAGTTCACGCGGACGAGATCGTATTAATTAAAAATGGTAAATAACACATACAAGGTGTATTTATGAAGTTGTCAGAACATGCAAGAGATGTAGTAGAAACCTGCATGAGGCAGAACCAGGTTAGTGATAATGAGCGAAAAGAT
>JAOUQA010000406.1 GCA_029879605.1 Gammaproteobacteria bacterium | reverse complement strand
CGAATAACGAGAGTAATGGTCTGGCTACCGGCAATACCACCCATACTGGCTACCACGTTCATCAGGATTGCGACAGTGACAACTTTCTCCAGCGTTGTTTCAAAGTGACTGACTACCCAGGATGCCATAAAGGCGGTAATAAGATTAATGCCAAGCCAGATAGCCCGGCGTCGGCTACTGGGTAATGCAGCAGCAAATAAATCCTCTTCATCATTCAGGCCGGCCATACTTAATACGGAATGATCTGCTTCATCACGTATAACATCAACGACGTCATCGATGGTGATACGGCCAAGCAGGAAATTATTGCCATCAATAACAGGTGCCGAGATCAGGTCGTAATTTTCAAATAGTTTGGCAACATCACTATCAGGCATGTCAGATGGAAGTGCATCAGTCTTTTTGTCCATAACTTTATCAACGGTATTATTTGGTTCGTTGATTAAAAGCCGAGTCAGTGGAAGTATGCCTAGATAGTGATTATCACGATCAACAACAATCAGGTTATCAGTTAGATCGGGTATGTCACCCAGTAAACGAAGATAACGTAATACAACATCCAGTGTGACTTCAGGTCGCACTGTGATGGTGTCTGTATTCATCAGGCCGCCAGCGCTGTCTTCCGGGAATGACAGTACGGATTCAAGACGTTCACGATGTTGACTGTCGAGAGAATGTAATACTTTATCGATGACGGCATCAGGCAGTGACTGAACGAAATCGGCAGAATCATCGACGTCCAGTCCTTCTGCGACAGTACCCAGTTCTTCTGGAGACATGTCCTTGATCAGGTGGTTTCTAAGTTCCTCACCAACATTAATGAGAACTTCACCTTCGCTCTCCTTGGCAACCAGTTCCCATATGAGCATGCGCTCATTGGGTGGTAAAGATTCAAGGAGATTTGCAATTTCTGCTGGATGCAGAGCATTGATCATGCCGCGTGCTGTGTGCAAAGTACCGGATTCCAGGGCAGCAGACAGTGCATTCAGGTTCTGTTCTGATTTATCGATGGTGTCTGTTGCATCAGCCATTTTTGAAATCCAGTGAAAGACAGTTATATATAATATACAGTTTAGCAGTAAAGTTTGATGGCAAGTCTATGCTTTGAAAGACTTTGATTCAAGTCAGAAGTTATTTTTTATATATGGGTATTTCGAACCAGAAGGTGCTGCCCCTGTTTATTGTGCTTTCTGCTCCTATGTGTCCATTCATTAATTCGATAAGTTGCATGGAAATAGTGAGACCTATTCCTGCTCCTTCAATATTGCCACCTTCCATTCCAAGCCGGTTGAAAGGTTTAAACAGGTTTACGATTTGATCATCTGATATACCGATGCCGTTGTCAGTAATGCTGACTTTTAGCATATTGTTATCAGTAAGATTGCAATGTATATGGACTTCTCCGTTATGATGGTTGAACTTGCAGGCATTGGATAGTAAGTTAAGAATAACTTTTTTTAGTTTAATGTAATCGGCATAAACAAAACTGTTATTGCACCTGTCGTAGTTGGTGCTTAAGTTTATATTCTTATTATTTAAATCTGGTTTAATTGTGATAATGCATTCATCAATAAGATTGTGTATGTTGATTGAGTCAAGGTTGAGTGTTGTTCTGTATTTTTCAATTGATGAAAGATCAATAATGTTATTGATAATAGAGAGCAGTTTATTGCCTGCGTCTTCAATGTAATCAATGTTTTTCTTCTGGGTTTCATTAATTGGTCCGGAATGTTCGAGTTTTAATATTTGCGCAAAACCAATAATCGAATTCAAAGGTGTGTGAAGTTCATGGCTCATATTTGATATGAACTCCATTTTTGCCTTGCTCGATGACTCGGCAAGTTCTTTTGCCTTGATAAGTTCTAGTTCATTGTTTTTTCGTTCAGTAATATCACGAACCATGCCAACATAGCCGGATTTTCCTGAAAAGTCGATTGGAGAAATATTTACTTCAATAGGGAATTCATCACCATTTTTTCTTCTGCCAGTAAGCTCGCGTGTGTTATTTAGTATGCGTGGTTCGTGTAGTGTTGATTGATGAACATACTGTTTATGGTTTTCCTGATCCCGGGGAGGCATTAGTACGGAAATATCCATGCCGATAACTTCGTTTTTATGGTAGCCAAATATTAATTCTGCACCAGAATTAAAGAGCTCTATAATTCCTGCTTTGCTAATTGAGATGATCCCGTCACTGGCATTATTGATAATGGAGTTTATGCGTGCGTCATTCTCGTGAATAATTTGTAGTGCTTCATAACGGTCACTAATTCGAATGACAATGATAAGAGATCCAAAAATGATGGCAGTTACTGAGCCAATAAGCCATGCAAGTGAATTGTGAGGGATGGCGGGGCTAATGGACATTTCTGGTGCGGGATAGTGGTGAGTTGCCATCATGGCAGTATAGTGCATGGCTGAAATAGCTATGCCCATGGCAATTGAGGCAATGATGAAGTTTTTATCAAATAAAATTAATATATTGGTACTTTCCGTGGCCCATATTTTTAGTCTTAGGGCGATATAAGCAAGAATGATGGCAAGAATTAATGATAAAGAGAATATCCATGGGTCATACATCATCATGGCATTCATGCGCATTCCGCTCATGCCAATATAATGCATGGA
>JAOUQA010000405.1 GCA_029879605.1 Gammaproteobacteria bacterium | reverse complement strand
GCAGAGGTCATTATTGCTGCCTCCGATGAAGTTGCTTCTGGTGCATATGATGCTCATTTTCCAATTGATATATTCCAGACCGGTTCCGGTACCAGCACCAATATGAATGCCAATGAAGTGATTGCCCATGTGGCCAGTCGCTCAGGCCAGGCGGTACATCCCAATGATCACGTTAATATGGGGCAGAGCTCCAATGATGTGATTCCCACGGCCATTCATGTCAGTGCCACGCTGGAAACTGCCGGTTCATTATTATCGGCGCTGGATCATCTAAAACAGACACTGGATAAGCGCGCCAGTGAATTAAGTGATGTGGTGATTACCGGTCGTACCCATCTGATGGATGCCATGCCGGTAACCCTGGGACAGGAACTGGGGGGCTGGTCGGCGCAGATTGAGCAGGGGATGAATCGTATCCGATCGGTTTTACCCAGGATCAGTTCATTAGTTATTGGTGGTACCGCCGTGGGTACCGGCATTAATGCTCATGCGGAATTTGGCACACGGGTTGCTCAGTGTTTAAGTCATAAAACCGGTGAGGCATTTACGTCTAATCCAAACAAGTTTGAAGGCTTGAGCGCCCAGGATGCGGCGGTTGAACTCAGTGGCCAGTTAAAAACCCTGGCGGTGAGTTTAATGAAAATTTCCAATGACCTGCGCTGGATGAACAGTGGGCCACTCGCCGGGTTGGGTGAGATTGCCCTGCCTGCATTGCAGCCGGGTAGCAGTATTATGCCCGGCAAGGTTAACCCGGTGGTTCCAGAATCCATGGCGATGGTCTGTGCCCAGGTGATTGGTAATGATACGGTCATTACCCTGGCGGGTCAGTCGGGTAATTTCCAGCTTAACGTTATGTTGCCGGTGATTGCCTATAATTTATTACAGAGTATCGAAATCCTATCCAACGGAGTTCGAATGCTGGCAGACAAGGCCATCGCAGGCTTTACCGTGAATGAAGCAAATATCAAGACAGCATTAGATCGAAATCCTATCCTGGTTACGGCATTGAATCCCGTGATTGGTTATGAGCTGGGTGCGAAAATTGCCAAGGCTGCCTATGCCGATGGCCGACCTGTGATTGATGTGGCGGAAGAAATGACCGATCTATCCAGGCAAGAGTTGCAGCGGTTACTCGAACCCTATGCATTAACCCTGGGTGGCATTCAAAAATAATGTTTCAGGCCGAAAATGCTCACAATTTAAGTTAGCCTGGTATTGAAAAATAATGTCTCAAATAAAAAATATTTTTGTTTTTATTGGTATCGTTAGTTTGATATTGATAATTATGGTAGTTGTAAAATTAACACCTGTTGTTCAACAGTTATCTGAATTCGATCCGCAAGCTGTAAAGTTATACCTGGGTATTGCAAAGCGCGCACTGGATGAGCGCTCGGGTGTGGAGGCGATGGTTATAAAAGTTCCTGTCAGGCAGGGGCTTGGGCCGGGTGACGTGGATGATTCAATCAAGATTATTGCTAACGAACTTGATATCGATAATGTGGGTGAATTGCCTATGTATAAAGAGGTGCAGAAATTATCAGGTGTGCCGTACCGTTATGCAAAAATATATTTATTATGTGATGCCATGATTGCAGCCAGTTTACTGAATCACAGTGATGGCTTTTCCAGTTATTTGCCCTGTCGAATTTCCCTGATAGAAGATGCGGAGGGTCAGCTCTGGTTATATACCTTAAATATGGACATTATGATTTATGGCGGTCGACCTTTACCACCGGCATTAAAGCAGGATGCAATTAAAGTCAGGGATACCATTCTTGAAATTATGAATCGCGCTGCACAGGGTGATTTCTAGTTCAGTGACAGACCTTGCCAGTCAGGTAGAAAATTAATAGAGTCATTATCTATTCTCGATAAAATGAAACTGGGTAATCATATTGATCCGGGTATTTGAATAAAAAAGAGTGCTAAAGCCGATGAGTCCGCAAATGCACGCAAATAAACGCAAATAATTAATTACTGTTTATAATTATTTTTAGTTCCGCATTATCATGTATGAAGCCTCGTGCTCAGTCCAGCCTGTCACCTGATAAAAAATTAAAAATCTGAAAACAAATACCAATAAAGTATTTTTGTTAGAAAAGCAGATTTATTCATAGCATCCATGACAAAAGATAAAAACCAGAACAACTATAAAACATTAGCGTTTATTTGCGTGCATTTGCGGACTTACAACTTAGCTATCAGGCAGAGTCCTGTGAGGTTCGTATTTCTTCAGGTACAGAACTGATGCCATCTTTTAGGATATAGGTATTAAAGCCTCGTTCGTTGAGTAAAAATGCTGCGGCCGAGCTGCGTCGACCTGTGTCACAGTAAACAATATACGGTGTATCCTGGTTGAGCGTATCAATCTTCATGCGTAAAAAAATTAATGGGATATGCAGGCTGGAATTAATGGCATCCGTCTGGTGTTCCGCGGGTAGTCGAACATCCAGCCAGGCAGCATTCTCTTCGATAATTAATTTTTGCGCGTCTTCATAACTGAGCCAGTCAAGTAGTGGTTCATTGAGTAGTTCAATGAAATCGTCTTTTGATAAGCGGTTAAGCGTGCCGTTGCTTAGCATGGTAACCGTGGCGTTGCGCTTGTTACTGGAAATCAGGGCTTCTTCACCAAAAGTATCACCGTTATTT
>JAOUQA010000403.1 GCA_029879605.1 Gammaproteobacteria bacterium | reverse complement strand
CTATGTAAACCAAAAGTAGTTTTTCTGATTGTGTTTACTGCCATTGTTGGCATGTTGCTATCAACCCCTGGAAGCATACCCCTTGATACTTTCTTCTATGCGACTGTAGGTATTGCACTGGCATCTGCATCAGGCGCTGCTGTTAATCACTGGGTTGATCAGCGCATTGATCTTATTATGGAACGCACACAGAATCGTCCTTTGCCACAAGGTGATATGTCAGGTATCTCAGCACTGGTATTTGCCATTTCGCTGGGTGTTATATCCATGATTATACTTGTGACTAAAGTTAACATGTTAACAGCATTATTAACCTTAACGTCATTGATTGGTTACGCAGTGATATACACCATGTTCCTGAAACGCACGACACCGCAAAACATTGTACTCGGTGGTGCTGCAGGCGCAGCTCCACCGGTTCTTGGCTGGGCAGCCATGACAGGTGAAGTTAATACGGAAGCTTTATTATTGTTTCTGATTATCTTTATCTGGACACCACCTCATTTCTGGGCACTGGCCATAAAGCGTAAAGATGAATATGCCAGGGCAGGTTTACCTATGTTACCTGTTACTCACGGTATTGCGTTTACCAAGATTCATATTCTGTTATATACATTAATGCTTGTGGCAGTCACCTTGATGCCATTCGCGATTAAAATGACCGGTCTTGTTTATTTATCTGGTGCAATTGCCCTGGGTATTGGTTTTATTTATCACGCTTTTAAACTCTACAGAACCGGCAACAGTGATGATCACGCAATGAAAACCTTTGCCTATTCAATTTTTTATCTTAGTGCTTTGTTTGCGTTTCTACTGGCAGATCATTATGTTAGATTGATCGTTAGAGATTATTTCAGCCTGTAAAAAGATTCAAATAAGCTCTCGATCCTCCCAGGTAATCACTGCCGGGTAATCACTACAGTTAATGATTAATCGGTAGCCATAAAATCATTCTAGTTTAAATACTTTCGATAATAATTATAATTAATTAAGAACAAACTCGTTCAGTTAATGAAGGAGGGAAGAACAATGAATGCAATAATGTTTTTCATTGTTTTAGCTTTTATAGGCACCATTACGATGTTAATGGCGGGTGGCATATCAATGGTTAAGGGTGGTAAATTTGATATGGCACATGCTAATGAGTTTATGAGGGGACGATTACTGATGCAGGTGATTACCCTGGGGCTCATAGTTATAGCTATTTTTAGCTGGGCATAATTATTACTGTTCAGTGAATATAATCTCGCTCATATTAATGAGCGAAATGGAATGCTATGAATCTTTTTTTATCCACATACTACGAATAACGACTATCCAGAATAAAAAACCGCCAATTATAGATATGCCACCACCTGCACTGGCGACTTTCATCGCCACACTTGCAATCTCTGGTAATGAATCAAGACCCTGTGCGGCGCCAGCAGATTTTCTCTGCACTCCATGCATACCTGCAATCGTCCAGCCAATAATTTGAACTAACTGGCCACCGCCATAAATATAAGGCTGTAGTCTTGCCATACCGCTGACCGGATTTCGATAACCCAATTTAGGTAACAGGTAATAAGCTATACCCATAAAAGCCAGCGTAACACCCACTATAGAGCCATGATAATGAGCCGGGATGACGACATTAACCCCGTTAATTAGAAAGCCAATGACTCCACCAGCAACGAACAAAATGAAAGAACAGATCAGGGCAGCTTTTGCCGCTGCAATATCCCTGTTCTTATGATATTTAGATTTAAAGAAATCGAGAAAAATTATCACACCTAGAGGAACAGCAACCAGTCCGCCATACTTCATTAATAAGGTGAATTCAGTCAGGTGCTCAGGGGCAAACACATCATTTGCGAGATAAATATACAGGGCGTAAACCAGTGGTAGTAAAAGAATAATAAATAACCACTTAACGGTGTTCTCTTTGAACGCTAAATTACCACCACTATAGCTGGCAAGAATCAGCCATGAGAATAACAGCAGGGCAGTATGACTAAATTGTAAAATATGGCCACCACCCCAGAACAGGTACTCATAATAGATAATCGGCTCAAGATCTGAAGGAATTACCAGCCAGGAAACCAGTAACGCCACCAGGGAACTGAAAGTAAAAATAGCTGCAACATAAGGCCCATATGAAGCAATGCCTGAATCCCTGGCAGGAACCACCATCAAAACACGCAGGGTTTGCAGCAGCAGACCCAGCGCATAAATACCTGTCGCCCAGAAAAAAAGAGGGTGCTGGAGTACCGGGATATAATTATTAATTAGTGGCTTGCCTGCACCAAGAAAAGGCGCAACGATAAGAATAACTGTACCAGCGACACATAAGTAATATGCGAGCTTATCGAGTATCAGGTAGCGGCTACCCGCATACAGACTCCATAATAGACAGGAGAATGACATAAACCAGAAAAGAACCGATAAATTGACATGGACAACCAGGGCAGTGTGAAAAAAATCAATCCAGGGAATAAGATCCTGAATCCCAGGAGCCCTTGAGAGAACCAGTAAGACCGCAAATAAGCCTGCGGCAATTAATGAAACTACGCTTAATTTAAGCCAGGAAGAAGCAAACTGAGAGTTTTCCGTCGATATAGAGATATGCATTAGTTTTTATAGTTATTAAATTTCGACGGAATTTTAACTATA
>JAOUQA010000404.1 GCA_029879605.1 Gammaproteobacteria bacterium | reverse complement strand
GAAGTTTAGTGTTCAAGTTAGTGAAGGACCTTATAACCATGAAGCTTCCGTGTCAGCCATTAACTTTGTTAAGGCTGCCGTGGAAGCGGGTCATGAAGTCTTTCGTGTATTTTTCTATCACGATGGCGTAAATAACGGTACACGTTACACAACTCCACCACAGGATGATATTAACATCCAGCAAACGTGGTCACAGTTAGCAGCCGATCACAACATTGATCTGGTTGTTTGTGTAGCTGCTGCACAGCGTCGCGGCATCGTAGATGAAGGTGAACAACAACGTAATGGTAAAGATGGCAATAATATTGCTCCTGGTTTCCGTATCTCTGGCCTTGGTCAGCTGATCGAAGCGGGTATCGAATCTGACCGTCTTGTTGTTTTCGGCGACTAATTTAAGGGTGTTATAACTATGTCTGATGCAAAGAAATTTATGTACATCAATCGTAAGGCACCCTACGGTACAGTTTACGCTTGGGAATCTCTCGAAGTTGTACTGATTGGCGCAGCCTTTGAACAAGATGTAAGTCTGGCTTTCGTTGATGATGGTGTATACCAGTTAATGAAAGGACAAGACACTACTGAAGTTGGCATTAAAAACTTCTCGCCAACCTACTCTGCTTTAGGTGATTACGAAGTCAATAAAATTTATATTGAAAAAGAATCACTCGAAGCACGCGGTTTAACTCTTGATGACCTGCAACATCTTGTCTGGGAAGACGAAGATGAAGACTGGGCTGAAAAAGATTCAATCCGTGTTGTAACTTCTGCCGAACTTGCTGAGTTGTTTGAAGAGCAAGATGTCGTGCTAAGTTTCTAAGCGAGGAATTAATAATGTCTACATTACATACTGTAAACAAATCAGCTTATGAGCGTGATACTTTAGAAGCTTGCGTACGTCTTGCAGCTAAAGGTGGCAGCGTGCTTCTAATTGAAGACGGTGTTTATAGCGCAATGAGTGGTGGAAGCAAATCCAGCATTATTGAAAATGCTAAAGGCGATTTAAACTTTTATGTTCTGGGCCCTGATGTTAAGGCACGTGGAATTGATGAAAGCCGCTTAGTCGATGGCGTAAAAGTAGTCGACTATAAAGGGTTTGTAGAATTAACTGTCGAAAACGACAAAGTTAGTGCTTGGCTTTAAAAATCTGTATTTAACAGGAGAACTATCATGGGTATTGAAGTAAACGGAAAGGTACTTGAAGTAGATGAAGAAGGCTATTTAGCTGATCTGAATACTTGGGAACCTGAAGTAGCCAACGTTATGGCTAAATTAGATGACACTGAGTTAAATGAAAACCACTGGGAAGTTATCAACTTCTTACGTGAATACTACGAAGAATACCAAATTGCACCAGCAGTACGTGTACTGACTAAAGCAATTGGTAAAAAATTAGGTAAAGACAAAGGTAACAGCAAGTACTTGTACGAATTGTTCCCATATGGCCCAGGTAAGCAAGCCTGTAAATATGCAGGTCTGCCTAAGCCTACTGGCTGCGTTTAATTTAACGCGAAAAAATATGTATCAGGAGGGGTGTTTAACCCCTCCTCTTACAATTAACGATTATTAACAGTAAAAAAAGGAACGGTTAGATGTCGGCATCCGTAGTCTATGCACTAGCATTCTATGCAGCCACCGCCATATTCGTATTCGGTGTTGTTCGTAAAATCGTGCAATACGCTAAAACGCCTGCGCCTTTAAAAATTCCAACAATGCCTGCACCTGTTACTCAGGGTGGGGTTGTTCTGCGTATGGCTAGTGAAGTAGTTTTATTTAACAGCCTGTTCAAATCTAACAAATGGATTTGGATATTTGGCTGGATGTTCCATTTTGCTCTTTTACTCGCATTCTTTCGTCACCTGCGTTATGTAATATCACCTGACTCTTTTATGATGTCCATTATCGGTCTGGAAATTGTACAGTCATTTGGTAAGTATGCAGGCTATGCCATGCTAGCTGGTCTGGGTGGTTTATTTGCACGTCGCATTTTTGTTGATCGTGTTCGCTATATCTCGAGCCCTTCTGATTACGT
The DNA here is from genome assembly GCA_029879605.1 of Gammaproteobacteria bacterium. GTDB lineage: Bacteria > Pseudomonadota > Gammaproteobacteria > SZUA-229 > SZUA-229 > JAPHQX01. The sequence goes on along the minus strand of JAOUQA010000404.1, from coordinate 623 downwards.
AATGTTACTTCTTATTATGGGTATCGCAGCAACCGGTATGCTAATGTCTTTTGTTACTCATACTGATATTGTTATGCTGAAAGAATTTATGCTTGGTTTATTCGTGTTTCAATTTAACACTTTACCAACTGACTTATTATTACTGACACATCTGACGTTAGTTATCGCGTTAATGATCATCTTTCCTGTAAGTAAACTGTTGCATGCACCAGGTGTTTTCTTCAGCCCTACTCGCAATCAAGTTGATAATTCTCGCGAGCAACGACACTTGGCGCCATGGGCTGCTAAGTTTGAAGCAGATCGTAAACCTGGGGAATAAACCGTAAGGTTCTTTGAGGGTAAATAAAGTGGCAGATTTCGAAACACCAGAATTACAAGAATATACAGTTGTTCCTAAATTAAAAGAAGGAACAATGGCTCACAGCAAGCCTTTTATTGCTAAGGAAAAGTTCCAGGAACCTCTTGGTTACCCGGGTGAGCTTGTTGATAACTGGGAAGAAAAAGTCATCACCAAGATGGATGACTTACGTTCAAAATACCGTAGCTTCCAGGTTTTCCTTGATGCATGTGTAAAATGTGGTGCCTGTACAGATAAGTGTCACTATTACCTCGGAACAAAAGAT
>JAOUQA010000402.1 GCA_029879605.1 Gammaproteobacteria bacterium | reverse complement strand
ACACGTGAAAAAGCCGGTGACTTCATGACACTGTGCTCAACACCAGATCTTGCCTGCGAAGTAACATTGCAACCACTGGAGCGTTTCGATCTGGATGCTGCAATTCTATTTTCAGATATTTTAACTGTTCCAGATGCAATGGGACTGGGTCTTTATTTCGAAGAAGGTGAAGGTCCAAAATTTGAACGTCCTATCCGCACTGAAAAAGATATTAATAATCTTCCCATACCCGATCCTGAGGACGAACTGGGATACGTGATGGATGCTGTACGCACCATTCGCCGCGAACTTAATGGTGATGTCCCGCTGATTGGTTTTTCTGGCAGCCCCTGGACACTAGCAACATACATGGTTGAAGGTGGTAGTAGTAAAACATTCAGCAAAACAAAAACCATGGCTTTTGAGCAGCCCAAACTCGCTCATTTATTACTCAGTAAAATCGCTGAATCAGTTATCAGTTATTTAAATGCGCAGGTTGCAGCTGGTGCCCAGGCATTAATGATATTTGATACCTGGGGCGGCAGCTTATCACCAGCAATGTACCGGGAATTTTCACTTAATTACATGAGCAAAATAGTTGCTCAACTAAAACGCGAAAACGAAGGCCGCAAAGTGCCTGTCATTCTATTTACCAAAGGTGGTGGTCAGTGGTTGAGTGATATAGCCGACTCAGGCTGTGACGCTTTAGGACTGGACTGGACTACAGATATCTCACTGGCACGTCAACAGGTTGGTGAACGTGTAGCACTTCAGGGCAATATGGACCCGACCACGCTTTGTGCCTCACCAGAAGTTATTCGCCATGAAGCCGAAAAAATACTCAAAGGCTTTGGTAAAGGTAGTGGTCATGTATTTAACCTGGGCCACGGCATCACACCGGATATCAATCCTGAAAATGTTAAGGTACTTGTCGACACTGTTCATCAGCTTAGTAAACAGTACCATCAATAAAATCAAATCAGCCGATAGTTAACCCGCACCCGGTTTAGAACAGGAAAATAGAAGACAAGCAGATAATGTCTTTTATACAGCACCAGAGCTAAACCTTTAGAATTTTTTAACAGGACAAATACTATATCCTGACATCAAGACCAGGCCGCTTACCTAAAATAACTGCTCAGGTATTATTTCTTCATTACCTGCCGGATTATTTGTTTGCTGCCCTAGATTATTTTTCTCCACAGGCACATATTCTGATCTAAATGTTTCAAAAATCGCATCAACATCATCAGCCGTGGCCAGCTCACCTGTAGTTGGATTTATTCTGACAGTTGCAAGATTTTCTGGCCTGTCGATATCCTTTTCTTCCACGCCCTGTAAAGCCGTTTTCATAAAGTCTATCCACATTGGCAAGGCTGCCTTGGATCCTGTTTCATGATTACCTAAAGAACGTTGCTGCTCATCAAATCCAATCCAGGCAGTTGCCACCAGAGCATGATTGAAACCATTAAACCATGCATCTTTCTGATCATTTGTTGTACCTGTTTTACCTGCCAGGTCAGATCTTCCAAGAACTCGTGCTCGCCTTGCCGTGCCTCTCTGAATTACATCCTGCAAAATAGAATTCATAATATATATTGAACGCTCATCAACTACCCTTTCAGCCTGTTTGGGTAAAGCCGTAGCAATTCCTGTATCAACTACTACTGCCTCATCGGTAACCACTTCGCTGACTTCCTGCACAACTGTTTCCTCTACTTTATGCTCAGCTTCTTCGATATTTTCACCCTGTTGAGGGCCAACCAGTTCCAGTGGCTCTTCAGGTATAACCAGATCAGTTTCATCTGGACTTAAAACACAACTAACACAGGCAACATCAGGCTCCGCATCAAATAAAATATTGCCATTCATATCCTCTATACGTTTCATAAAGTATGGCTTGACTCGATAACCACCATTAGCAAACACCGCAAAACCGGTCGATAATTCCAGTGGTGTTAACTCACAACTACCTAAAGATAATGAAAGATCATAAGGCAATGATTTTGAATCAAAACCAAAACGACTGGAAAAATTTACTGCATATCTAATACCGATAGATCTGAGCAGCCTGATTGAAACTAAATTCCTGGACTTGGTTAAAGCCTCACGCAGTCGGGTAGGACCAAAAAATTTGCCACTGTAATTTTCTGGTCGCCACATACCTTCTAGTGCGGGATCATGAAAAACCACAGGGGCGTCATTAATTATCGAAGCCGGGGTATAACCCTTTTCCAGCGCTGCTGTATAGATAAAAGGCTTAAAACTTGAGCCCGCCTGGCGTCTAGCCTGAATAGCACGATTAAATTTACTACTAAAAAAATCATAACCACCGACAAGTGCTTTTATAGCGCCATCATTAGGCGCCAGGGCAACCAGCGCTCCCTGAACTTCTGGTATCTGACCAAGACGCCATTGAGTATCTTCATCTCGATAAATACGAACAATATCACCCACTGAAAGAATTTCAGCCGCTGTCTCGGGGGTTTCACCCTGGGCATTTACATTGATATATTTTCTTGCCCAGGACATACCCTCCCAGGCAAGATCTATCAAACGCCCACCTTTCAGATAAACACGGGCATTTTGTTCATTCACTTCTATCACCAGTGCAGGTATCAAATTTCCATACTCACCCATGGCAGACAGTGACTCTTCCCAGTTATCAGCAGTTTCC
>JAOUQA010000401.1 GCA_029879605.1 Gammaproteobacteria bacterium | reverse complement strand
TAATCGAGGGTGATAGTTTTCATCGCTATGATCGTGTTGCCATGAAAGAGCAGATGAACAATGAAGAAGCCAATGGCAATCGCTATTTCAGTCATTTTGGTGAAAATGCTAATGAGTTTGGCAAACTTGAAGAACTGTTTAACTCTTACGCTTCATCTGGTAAAGGCCAGAAACGTTACTACCTGCATTCTGATCCTGAAGCAGAAGAGCATAATGCTCGTCTTGGTATTGATAAGAAACCTGGCGAATTCACGCCATGGGAAGACATTGAAACTGGCTCTGACCTGATGTTTTATGAAGGCTTACATGGCCTGATTAAAACTGAAAACCACAATGTTGCACAGCATGTTGATCTGGGCATTGGTGTGGTTCCAATTGTTAACCTGGAATGGATACAAAAAATCCACCGTGATAATGCAGAGCGTGGTTATTCAGCTGATGTCATTGTTGATACTATACTGCGCCGTATGCCTGACTACGTTAATTACATTACACCACAATTTTCACAAACTGATATCAACTTCCAGCGAGTATCAACTGTAGACACTTCTAACCCTTTCATTGCGCGTGACATTCCAACACCTGATGAAAGTTTTATTGTTATCCGCTTTAAAGACCCAAATAAGTTTGGTACAGATTTCCCATATTTACTAAATATGATTCATGGTTCATTTATGTCTCGCCGAAACACGATTGTTGTTCCCGGTGGAAAAATGGGCATGGCAATGGAAGTAATCCTGACGCCTATCATCCACGATATGATTCAGAAATCTAAAAAATAACTAAACTTCTGCTTCTATCTAAAAGCCCGCTTCATGCGGGCTTTTTACTGGCTGTAAAAAATCACTATGAATGATTATTTATTGCTAGAATTCAGATATGATTATCGACAGCCACTGTCATATTGATTTTCCAGTTTTTGATCATGATCGCCAACAGGTGCTCGATCGCGCACTACAGAATGGCATTCAGAATATCATTGTACCTGGCGTTTCAGCAGAAACCTGGCCACGTATAAAAGAAATTTGCACCCAGTATAAATATCTACATGCCTGTTATGGCTTACACCCCTACCATATTGATCAACATACACCCGCTGATCTTTTACTACTTGAACAGTGGGTCACAAGTGAAAATCCTGTTGCTATTGGCGAATGCGGACTGGATTATTTTTTAAAAGACCTTGATAAAACTAAACAGCTAGATTTCTTTCATGCCCAGCTTGATATTGCTGTAACCCACCATCTGCCAGTAGTTATTCATTCGCGCAAAGCCACAGAAGACATTATCAAAGGCATTAAACAGAGAACTGGACTTCAAGGCATGATACACAGCTACTCTGGCAGTTATGAACAGGCTATCCAGTTAATTGATCTTGGATTCTATTTAAGTTTTGGCGGAGCCATAACTTATAATCGTGCCACTCGAATAAGAGAATTAGTACGCAAGTTACCACTTAATGCTTTACTTATCGAAACAGATTCACCAGATCAATCTGACCTGAAACACCACAAACAACGGAACGAGCCTGCTTATATTAAATCTGTTATTAAGACAATGACTGAATTACGCAGCGAGAAAATGGAAATTATTATTAATCAAACCAGCAGGAACTGCATGAGTTTATTCTCAGGAATCAACGATTCCATTTAGTTTTATCACTTATTTCATCCATTTTATTCTCTATCCATGTTTCGACTTCTTCCTTGATCGCCTCTGGCTGCCTACCAAAACCATTAATCGCGGGGCCAATCACAACTGTAATTGTTCCTGGCCATTTAATTAAACTGTGCCTTGGCCAGTATTCACCCGCATTATGTGCAATTGGTACAACCGGGTAATCAACCTGTGATGCCAGAATTGAACCGCCAATTTTATAACGATTCCTTTTGCCAGGCGCGACTCGTGTTCCTTCTGGAAAAATAATTATCCATCTTCCCTGGTCCAGTTTCTTTTTACCCTGCTCAACCATTTGCTCAACTGCTTTGCGACCCGCACTACGATCAATCGCGATAGGCTCACATAATGCCAGCCCCCAGCCAAAGACAGGCAATCGTAATAACTCTCTTTTAACCACCCATAACTGAGGCGGGAGAAGTTTTTGCATAAAAAACGTTTCCCAGGTTGACTGATGCTTTGCCATAACAATGGCCGCACCCTGGGGAATATTTTCCATGCCTTCTACTTTGTAATTTACCTTACAAATAATACGCAACAGCTCAACTGATACTTTTGCCCAGCTTGAAGCAATGGCATAACGCACATGCACTGAAAATGGAAACGCGAGCAAAGTAGCAGTAACTACCACCGCTAACCATAAAACACTTGCAAGCCAGTATATAACTGATCTTACATATAGCTCCACCATGGAAGGCGTACGCTCATTACTCACTGGTCTCTCCGTGAAAAAACGTATCTATCATTTTTATCCGACTAAACCTTTACTACTGCAACCTTGAGATATCTGCAGCTCTCATAAACAGACCGGCAAGCTTCGACAATAGTGCAAGACGATTATTTTTTACTGCCTCATCATCCACCATGACCATCACTTTATCAAAAAACACATCCACAATCTCACGTAACCCGGCCAGTATTTCAAGTGCAGCTTTATAATCGCCCTGATCAAACCTGGAAATAGCTTTTTGCTCTAACTC
>JAOUQA010000400.1 GCA_029879605.1 Gammaproteobacteria bacterium | reverse complement strand
TGTATTAATATTGTTGTAGCTGCTAATGCAGGTGGTGCCTTCAGTCCATTTGGTGATATCACAACATTGATGGTCTGGCAGAAAGGCGTCATAGATTTCTGGGGTTTCTTTGTCCTGTTTATTCCATCAGCAGTTAACTTTTTGTTGCCAGCAGCGATTATGCATTTTTCAATACCGGAAGAAAATCCACAGGCTTCATCTGATATTGTTGTTATGAAGCGTGGTGCCAGGCGAATTATTGTTTTATTCCTGTTGACGATTACAACCGCTGTTATGTTTCATAACTTCCTGGGGCTACCCCCTGTGATTGGTATGCTGACAGGACTGGGTTACTTGCAGTTCTTTGGCTTCTATTTGAAGAAAACCAGTCATAAATGTTTGCCTGTAAATAATAGTGATGAGCATGCATCGCAAATGGGTGATGTAGTGCCTTTTGATATATTTAACAAAATTGCCCGTGCTGAATGGGATACATTATTTTTCTTTTATGGTGTTGTGCTGTGTGTCGGCGGCCTGGGTTTCCTGGGTTATCTTGGTATGGCATCTGAAGTAATGTATAACCAGTGGGGAGCTACCAGCGCTAATATTGCAGTAGGACTTTTATCAGCCATAGTTGATAATATCCCGGTGATGTTTGCGGTTTTAACAATGCAGCCCGATATGTCTACCGGTCAGTGGTTGCTGGTGACATTGACTGCCGGTGTTGGCGGTTCGTTGTTGTCGATTGGTTCAGCGGCAGGTGTGGCATTGATGGGTCAGGCAAGAGGTAAATATACTTTCTTTGGTCATTTGAAATGGGCGCCAGTAATTGCCCTTGGTTATGCTGGCAGCATATTGACCCACTTCTGGGTTAATGCGGCCCTGTTTTAAAATACTGTTTATAAGTCATTGCAGGAGCGTTTTATTATGCGAACATTTTTTAAAATTTTAAGTGTAGTGTGCTTCATTGTTGTACCAGTGTCTTTATTTGCCAGTGATCTTAAGGTGCCCGTACCGGACTTTAAATTGCCTACTGTGAATGGTGATGTCACGCCATCTCAGTATAAAGGTAAGGTGGTGTATATCGATTTCTGGGCTTCATGGTGCATGCCCTGCAAAAAATCATTTCCCTGGTTAAATAAAATGCATGAGAAATACCAGTCCAGGGGACTGGTAATACTGGCGATTAACCTGGACAGGAAAAAAGAACTGGCAGATGCATTTTTACAGAGAATTCCCGCCAGTTTTACCGTGGCTTATGATCCTGAAGGGTTGGCGGCAAAAGATTTTAAAGTTCAGGGTATGCCTACCAGTTACCTGGTTGACCGTCAGTCTATGGTGGTAGGCAGTCATACTGGTTTCCGTGAAAAAGATATTGCCGCACTGGAGCAGGCAATTGTTAAGTTGTTAGATCAGTAGCAGAAAGCTTTATGAAACAGGTTATATATTTTTTAGTTATAGTCAGTTCTCTTGCGGGTTGTTCGACTGTGCAGCCGTGGGAAAAAGATTTATTAGCTAAACCATCAATGTCGCTGGTACCCGATAAAATTGATAATGCACTGGATGAGCATATTTATTTTAGTAAAGAGGCATCCCTGGGTGGTCAGGGTGTAGGTGGAGGTGGCTGCGGATGCAACTAAAAGATAAAAAAATAAAATCGATTCGTGACCGACTGGCACTGGCGACCTGCGCCTTGTTGCAGACATCTGCCCAGGCTGCTGAAGAGTGGGAAGTCGATTCAGCCTTAATGATTTATTCTGAGAACGATAGTCGTGTTACTGCTATTGAACCGGTTGTATCTGCAAGAAAGGAAATGTCGGAAGATAAGTTCCTTGGTGTAAAACTGGTAATGGATACATTAACAGGTGCGACTCCAAATGGTACTCATGCAGCGAGTGATGTTCAGACTTTTACCCGACCATCAGGTAGTGGTAGTTATACCGTCAGTGCAGGTAAAAATCCATTAGATGATACTTTCCATGATACACGTGTTGCCCTGAGCCTGGACTGGGAACAACCAGTTGTAGACGATTATAGTCGTATTGTTGTGGCTGGTAATGTATCAAAAGAATTTGATTATATGTCACTGGGTGTCAGCACGACTTTTCTGCGTGATTTTAATAATCGTAATACAACTCTTAGTGCTGCCCTGGGCGTGAGCGCAGATACCATAAGTCCAGTCGGTGATGTACCAGTACCATTCGCAAATATGCGTGATGCGAATACGGGGACGAATCGTGATAAGGATTCAGAGAGTAAAACGATTACTGATTTAATGCTTGGTGTTACCCAGGTAATTAATCGTAAAACATTAATGCAGTTCAACCTGAGCATGGGTAATACCTCGGGTTATATGAATGATCCTTACAAGGTGATTACCGTGGTTGATGCTGCGGGAGCTCGTATACCTGCAGCGGGTAATGATCTGCCGTATGTGTATGAAAACCGACCGGACTCACGCTCGCGCCAGATTTTTTACTGGAAGACAGTGCATCATTTAACTGAAGATGTGATTAATGTGTCTTACCGTTATCATACTGATGACTGGGATATTAATTCACATACCTTCGATTTAACTTATCGTTATGAACTCAGTGGTGGTTCATATCTGCAGCCCCATATTCGTTATTACACGCAGTCAGCGGCTGAGTTTTTTACCCACAATATTCTGGATAGTCAGCTGGCT
>JAOUQA010000399.1 GCA_029879605.1 Gammaproteobacteria bacterium | reverse complement strand
CTCAGGTAATCCGAGGTGTCTCGCCATTGCGTATACCTGTGTTTTATATAAATGTGCGATAGGCTTAACATCTGCAGAGCCATCACCGTTCTTAACAAAAAAACCCTGGTCATACTCAAGAAGATTTGGCGTGCCTACGACGGCATAGTTCTTCCTGTCCGCATGAAAATACTCAATTGTTTTTCTAACACGTTGTTTATAGTTTGTTGCTGCAACAACCTGCATATATTGCTTGTAATTCATTCGTTTAGTTACAGTATTACCATCCGGAGACTGAACGACCAGGTTAAAATGATTATATTGACCCTCAAGCCCGCCATCGATTACGATTTTATTTTTCCATAAGTCATCATAATCCGGAAACAATTCTTTTATTGCATTGTCTCGCCACTCATAACAACCAAGCGCACGAAGTACTTCTGTTATGTTTTGCGTAATCGTTTCACAGCCCAGGTGCTCTGAAAGCTCTGTCGAACGATCACCAGTGCTACTCGATGAATCCGCCTCAGGAAGCCTCAATAATAACACCCTGTTTTTCCCGACCGCCTTTACTGCCAATGCTGCACAAACCGAACTATCTATCCCTCCGGAAGTCGCCACCACAAGTCCTCGGCGATGCGCGACATTTCTAAGATAGGACTTCATCATCTCAGTTATCCTGTCAACTTCTTTGTTGTAATCAATATTTAAAATATTATCTTCTAAGATAGACATACATTCTCCTCAGCATTGCAACATGCTTCTTTTAATTTTTCCAGATGAAGTTTTAGGTAAAGACTTCACAAATTCGATGTCTTTAGGAATTTTATAACTTGCGAGCGATTGTTTACAGAATTTCTTGATCTGTAATACAGACATCTCCTGCTGATTTAAAACAACAAAGGCCTTTGCTACCTGCCCCATTTGTTCATGTTCACAGCCTATAACGGCACACTCTACCACTTCTTTCAGTTGCAAAATGACCTCTTCAATTTCATAAGGGCTGACTCGATGTTCAGATATCTTGAGAATTTCAGATTGCCTGCCAACGATATACAGAAAGCCATCATCATCCATATACCCCATATCTCCTGTATGCAAGATTCCATTTTTTAATACTAGCGAAGTAGCATCAGCATTATTCCAATACCCAATCATTACATTATCGCCGGAAATGCATATTTCCCCATGCTCCATAGGCTCACACTCAAGCCCTTCAGCATTTAATACAGCAATGCTTACGCCTTCAACACCAACACCTACTGACCCCATCTTCTTATTCAGAAACTCTGGAGGCAAATAAGAAATTCGTGCAGACGCCTCTGTTTGACCGTACATGACCACAAAATCAACACTCGGTAGCAGACCATGGATTTCAGTTATGAATTTTTTTGATAAAGGTCCTCCCGCCTGAGTCATATAACGTAGACTGGTAAGATCAAATTGATCAAATTCGGTTTTCTTTAATAACGATATATACAAGGATGGCACTCCTGCGAACCCTGTACATCGATTGTTTTCAATCGATTTTAATATATCAGCTGGGTACATTACGTTATTCAACAGGACCAGGGTTGAACCCGATACAAGATGCGTGTGCAATATAGAATTACCAAATGAATAAAAAAATGGCAGCACACAAAGAAACACGTCATCACTCACAATTGAAAGAGATTTAATTACCGCATAGATATTACTCGCAAGATTCTTATGCGTCAGCGTAATACCTTTAGGATTCCCGGTTGTCCCTGAGGTATAGATAATTGTCGCGACATCATTTAGATCGGGAGTTCTCATTGAGAGATTAGACGCTTCCGGTTTGGTTTTAAAATCATTTAGTGACGCCGCTCCTTCCGCTATACGAAAGACATCAACAGATTCCATATTTTCCAGTTCATCAAGTTTCTCGCTAAATAACAGTTTACAATCACTGTTCACAACCCAATGTTCAATTTCTTTTTTACTGGCAAAGGTGTTTAACGCTACAGGAACCAAATTCACAGACCAGCAGGCATAATACAAAATCACATATTCAATCGAGTTTTGAATATGTATACCAACCCTGTCACCATGATTCAAGCCATAGCCCCTTAGCCAATGACTGACTTTTACAATATCACTACTGAGCTCTCTATAAGATAAAACTTTATCCTTAGTTTTTACAGCAGCTTTTTCAGGGTGCTTTTCAACAACAGAGTTAAATGACTCTAATAATATTCGCATTTAAAATAATTTTATTGTTTCTTATTTATAAAATTGACAACTCTATTAACTGAGTCGAGATTCTCAGGAATCATTTCTTCGTTTTCTACCTTTACAGAAAATTCATCTTCTATAAAAAATATCAACTCAAGAATTCCCGTGGAATCCATGATGCCCTGATCCATAAAAGAATCATCATCTTTGAGTTCGCTCTGGTCATCAGTAAACAGAAAATTTTCCAGGATATATAACCTCAGTTTATCTTTCATCATTGACAGCTTTCCTAATCTAATAAGGTTGAATAAATTTTTCTACCCAAATCTGGGTTGAAAGTATGTTTGTAAAAAGCATATTATCTTTTACGCTCTGCGCTCTACCAGCAATTGCTTTATTAACCAGCTTGGTTACCTTAGCCGGATCAAACAGAGCGTTTTTTCTTACCTGATCTTCTGAAAGAAAATCCAGTAATTGATTATCCTTTGAATGCATCAATGCATTGATATC
>JAOUQA010000398.1 GCA_029879605.1 Gammaproteobacteria bacterium | reverse complement strand
GTTAAGGTAAATATCGAAGAGATTCGTAAACCTGAACTCGATGCAAAACTGGTTGCGGAAAGTATATCTCAGCAGCTTGAGCGACGCGTGATGTTCAGACGTGCGATGAAACGTGCGATACAGAACACTATGCGCATGGGCGCACAAGGTATCAAGATCAAAATTGGTGGTCGTTTGAACGGCGCTGAAATCGCCCGTAGCGAGATGTACGCTGAAGGTCGCGTACCACTGCATACATTACGTGCTGATATCGATTACGGTACACATGAAGCTTTAACGACTTACGGTATCTTAGGTATTAAAGTTTGGATTTATAAAGGTGAGGTTTTTGACCTTTATAAAGATTTAGAATCAAAAGACGCTGCTAATGCAAGCGCTGGCGCTGGTGCTAAATAAGGCCAAACCAACGACATAATTAGAGGATAAAAAAGTGTTACAACCTAAGCGTACTAAATTTCGTAAGATGTTCAAAGGCAAGAACCGTGGTCTTGCACAAGCTGGCAACAAAGTCAGCTTTGGTGAGTATGGTTTAAAGGCAACTGAACGTGGCCGTGTTTCTGCTCGTCAGATCGAGGCTGCTCGACGTGCGATGACTCGTAAAGTCAAACGTGCCGGAAAAATCTGGATTCGTGTTTTTCCTGATGTGCCAATCTCAAGTAAACCGCTTGAGGTTCGTATGGGTAAAGGTAAAGGTAACGTGGATTACTGGTGTTCAAAAGTTCAGCCGGGAACCATGTTATATGAGATGGAAGGTGTGCCAGAAGAGGTGGCGCGAGAAGCTTTCCGTCTGGCGGCAAACAAGCTACCAATTAAGACAACTTTTGTAATACGTGCGGTGATGTAATGGCTTCTGCTCAAGAATATAGAAAAATGTCTGAAAAAGACTTAACAACTGAATTACACAACCTGCGTCGTGAGCAGTTTAACTTACGTATGCAGTTGGGTTCAGGTAATACACCAAAGATTCATCGTTTTAGTATCGTTCGCCATGATATAGCGCGTATTAAAACCGTACTGACTGAAATGAATCAAGCAACTAAGAAAGGTGATTCATAATGACCAGTGTTGACACAAATGCAACTGCTACCAAGCGTACATTACAGGGTGTTGTTACCAGTTCTGCTGGTGATAAGTCTGCAACCATCATGATTGAACGTCGTATTAAACATCCTATCTATGGAAAGTTTATTAACCGTTCTACCAAGATACGTCTGCATGATGAAGCAAACGAATGTAATAAAGGCGATACCATCTTAATCGAAGAGTGTCGTCCAATGTCCAAGACAAAGTCCTGGAAACTCGTAAAAATTGTTGAAAAAGCTCCTGAGCTTTAATTGATCAGGCGCAAGAGTTAGGTATAAACCATGATACAAATGCAAACCATTTTGAATTCCGCTGATAACAGTGGTGCACGCAGCATGATGTGTATCAAAGTACTGGGTGGATCACACCGTCGTTATGCGCGAGTTGGTGACGTTATCAAAGTCAGTATTAAAGATGCGATCCCACGCGGTAAAGTAAAAAAAGGTGAAGTTTATAACGCAGTCGTTGTACGTACGAAAAAAGGTGTTCGTCGTCCTGATGGTTCTTCAATTCGTTTTGATAGCAACGCTGCTGTTATTCTGAATGCAAACCTGCAGCCAGTTGGTACACGTATTTTTGGCCCGGTAACTCGTGAACTGCGTAATGAGAAATTTATGAAAATTGTCTCGCTTGCACCCGAAGTTCTGTAAAGGTATATAAGCATGAAACGTATTAAAAAAGGTGACCAGGTCATCGTTATAGCAGGTAAAGATAAGGGTCGTCAGGGCACTGTTTTAAATGTGGCTGATGACAGGGTTCTTGTTGAAGCTGTAAATATGGCTAAAAAACATACCAAGGCTAATCCGATGGCGGGTTCAGAAGGCGGTATCGTTGATATAGCTATGCCGTTTGATATCTCAAACGTGATGCTGTTCAACCCAATGACCAATAAAGGCGATCGTGTTGGTTTTAAGTTTTTAGAAGATGGTCGTAAGGTACGTTATTTTAAGTCTAACGGCGAAGTCGTAGACGTCTAAGGTTAATAATCATGTCAAGATTACAAGAATATTATCGTGATACAGTCGTTAAGAATCTAATGGCGACTGGTGCATTCAAAAATGTTATGGATGTTCCGCGTATTACCAAGATCACTATCAACATGGGTTTGGGTGAGGCGATAGGTGATAAAAAAGTTTTAGAAAACGCTCTGGCTGATATGGAAAAAATCGCCGGTCAAAAACCTGTGACAACACTTGCTCGCAAGTCGGTTGCATCATTCAAGGTGCGTGATGGTTATCCGATTGGCTGCAAAGTGACGCTGCGCAGTGAGAGAATGTATGAGTTCCTTGATCGTCTGATCACTATTTCTGTTCCACGTATCCGTGATTTTCGTGGTCTGAATCCAAAATCATTCGACGGCCGTGGCAACTACAATATGGGCGTTAAAGAGCAGATTATTTTTCCTGAGATCGAGTATGAAAAAATAGACAAGATCCGCGGAATGGATATATGTATCACGACAACTGCAAAAGATAACGAGAGTGGTCTTGCATTGTTAAAAGAATTTAATTTCCCTTTTAAAGGTGTAAGCAAGCAGGGTAGTAAATAATATGGCTAAGAAATCTATGGTAGCCCGCGAGTACAAACGTGCTTGCCTGGTAGAGA
>JAOUQA010000397.1 GCA_029879605.1 Gammaproteobacteria bacterium | reverse complement strand
AGCCACAGTCGAGACACCAGTGGACAGGTTTGCTGCCTTTATGCAGGTGACCATTTTCTATAATTTTGCCAAGTGAGCGAACAATGTTGGCTTCAACTTTATAGTCCATCGTCAGGTATGGCTTGTCCCAGTCACCTAGTACACCCAGGCGTTTAAAATCTTTTCGTTGACCATCTACCTGCTTGTGAGCGTAGTCACGGCATTTGTTTCGGAAAGTTTCAGCATCTACTTTTGCTCCTGCTTTGCCGATTTTCTTTTCAACATTAAGTTCTATAGGTAAACCATGACAGTCCCAGCCGGGTATATAAGGTGCATCAAAGCCATCCAGTGTTTTGCTTTTGACGATAATATCTTTCAGAACTTTGTTTACTGCATGGCCAATATGTATATCACCATTTGCATAAGGGGGGCCATCATGAAGTATAAATGTCGGTCTTCCTTTGCAGGCTTCACGGATTTTTTCATAAAGTTTACTTTGTTCCCATTGTTTAAGCATTGCAGGCTCACGCTGTGCAAGGTTGCCACGCATGGGGAAAGTTGTTTCTGGTAAATTGAGTGTATGTTTGTAATCTGTCACTGTTGTTCCGTTAAGCTTGTTGGGCAAAAAATTGTCTGGCCTGTTCAGAGTCTTTGATAATTTGTAATTTTAAAGCTTCAAATGATTCGAAGCGTTGTTCATCACGTATTTTGAATTTGAATTCAACACATATCTGCTCACCGTAAATTGACTTATCAAAATCAAATAAATGTACTTCGAGTTGCAAACTATTGCCATCGACAGTTGGTCGCTTGCCAATATTGGCGACACCCTGGATTGCATGATGGTCTATGCCATGTAGTGTAACAGCATAAACTCCCTGTAAGGGTGTTGCGTGTCGATGTAATTTTATATTGGCTGTGGGAAAACCGATGGTACGGCCGCGCTTGTCACCATGGGCAATGCGGCCACAAATTTTATAGGGGTGGCCCAGCATTGTTTCAGCAGTAGTCAGCTTGTTATTAGCAAGCGCCTGGCGAATATTCGTACTGCTGATGCGTACATTATCGAGACAGTGGCTAGGTGAATTAATAACTTCAAATCCATACTTGTTACCAGCAGATTTGAGCATTTCAAAATCGCCTGTTCGGTTTTTACCAAAACGAAAATCATCACCTATGACC
Source organism: Gammaproteobacteria bacterium (assembly GCA_029879605.1). Classification (GTDB taxonomy): domain Bacteria; phylum Pseudomonadota; class Gammaproteobacteria; order SZUA-229; family SZUA-229; genus JAPHQX01. The sequence continues at coordinate 1,534 of JAOUQA010000397.1, read as the reverse complement.
AGGAATTTTACCTGTAGCGCATTGACCAGGATTTCATTGATGAATTCATCTGCTGTTAATTCTGCCAGCCAGTGGTTGAATTTGATGCATAAAAACTGATCAATGCCGGTATTTTCAATGGCACACCATTTTTCTCTCAGGCGGGTAAGGCGCGCAGGCGCTGTCGAGGGTGCAAAATATTCCTGGGGCAGGGGCTCAAAACTCATTAGGCAGGCATCAATATTGAGTGCACGAGCTTTATTAACCAGTAATTTGAGAATTTCCTGGTGCCCAAGATGAACACCATCAAAATTACCGATCGTTAAGGCACAGGCTTTATGCCTGTTGCGTAAATTATGTAGGCCCCGAATGAGTTCCATTGGTCTCGAAATTCGTTGAAAAAGAGGGGATTATAACGATTTAATGGCAGGATCGCATGACATTTAACGCATATCCTGTTTTTTGTAGAAGACAACTATTTTTGTATGTGTTTTGGTCTAAGTCCCAGCAGAAATAGCGTTATAAAGTAAATGCAGGCAGCCAGAATGACAAAACCCAGCAGGTAGGTTATTCGTTCTGACAGTAACCAGCTGTTCCAGGTAGTCAGTTGTGGTGAAAAGTAGAACAGGAATCCAGCCATTATTAAATTAGATCCCAGCAGGTAAAACCAGTGAGCTCCCCAGCCAGCCCTGGGAGTGTAAATATTTTGTTGTCTTAGGCCGCGATATAGTAACCATGCATTCATATAGGCAGAGGCAGAGGTTGCCAGTGCCAGTCCTGTGTGTGGCCCAGGGATGCTTAGCAGAACCATGGGTACAACAAATAAAACATTAAGAAACATATTAGCAATCATGGATTTGATCGCGATTCGCACAGGTGTTTTTGTGTCCTGGCGAGCATAATATCCAGGTGCCAGTATTTTAATGATTACAAAGGCCGGCAGGCCGAGTGCATAGGCCATAAGGCTCATGCTAGCCATTTCGGCATCATTTAGGTTGAATTCACCATAATTAAACAGGGTTGCCAGTAGTGGTCCGGCTAATAGTAGTAGCCCGGTAGCTGCGGGGATCGCTACCAGCAACACCAGGCGCAGAGCCCAGTCCAGGGTCTGGTTAAATTCTTCTTTGGACTTTCGTGCATGGTGTTTTGACAGGCTGGGCAGGATGACAGTTGCCAGGGCGATACCTAGAATACCCAGGGGAAACTCAACCAGGCGGTCTGAATAATAGAGCCAGCTAACACTGCCAGCCACCAGGAATGATGCAATAATAGTGTCAAACAGCAGGTTAATCTGGGCAACTGAAGAGCCGATAATCGCAGGGATCATAAGGCGAATAATCTGACTTACACCTTGATGATTTTTCTTATATCGAGGCCTGGGCATCAATTTCAGTTTTAGTAAAAATGGAAACTGAAACAGTAGTTGAGTGATACCTGCAACAGCGACACCCCAGGCCAGTGCTATAACAGGCTGTTCAAAATATGGTGATACCCAGACTGCGGTCACAATTAAACAGAGGTTCAGCAGTACCGGGGTAAAAGCAGGTACTGCAAA
>JAOUQA010000044.1 GCA_029879605.1 Gammaproteobacteria bacterium | reverse complement strand
AGGCTGACATTATGCAGCAGTGCACGCTCACAGGCTGCCTGAATCACTGGACCTTCAGCCATAGGGTCAGAAAAAGGAATACCCAGCTCCAGTATATCGGCACCCGCTTTGACCATGTCATGTAATAAATTAACCGTCACCGAGGGCTGTGGATCACCAGCGGTAATAAAAGGAACCAGTGCCGTACGCTGATTATTTTTTAATGTAGCAAATTTTTCTTTTAATCGACTCATGTTTTAACTCACAGACGAATGCCTTCGATATCCGCGATGGTGTTGATATCTTTATCGCCACGACCTGACAGGTTAATAATAATGATCTGATCCTTATCCATAGTCTTCGCCAGCTTGGCACCATAGGCCAGGGCATGACTGGATTCCAGGGCAGGAATAATGCCTTCAGTACGGGTCACTTCATGAAACGCCGCCAGGGCTTCTTTATCGGTTATTGCCACATAATTAGCTCTGCCACAGTCTTTTAACCAGGCATGCTCAGGACCAACACCGGGGTAGTCCAGCCCTGCAGAGATACAGTGGGTCTCGATAATCTGGCCATTCTTATCTTCCATCAGGTAAGTGCGATTACCATGTAACACACCGGGACTACCGGCACATAAAGGTGCTGCATGATTCGGTGTATCAATACCATCACCACCACCTTCAACGCCATAAATTTTTACCTCTTCATCACCGAGGAAGGGATAAAACAGGCCGATGGCATTAGAACCACCACCAACACAGGCCACTAATGCATCGGGTAAGCGGCCTGCCTGTTCCTGGATCTGGCGTTTTGCTTCACGGCCAATAATGGTCTGAAAATCACGCACCATGGCAGGATAAGGATGGGGCCCGGCAACGGTACCAATAATATAAAATGTATTATCAACATTGGTTACCCAGTCGCGCATAGCTTCATTCAGGGCATCTTTCAGGGTTTTAGAACCGGAATGTACCGGCACTACTTCGGCACCCAGCAGCTTCATACGATAAACATTAGGCGCCTGGCGTTTAACATCTTCCGCACCCATATACACAACGCATTCCATACCGAAACGAGCCGCCACAGTGGCAGATGCCACACCATGTTGCCCGGCACCGGTTTCTGCAATCACCCGGGTTTTACCCATATACCTGGCCAGTAAGGCCTGGCCGATGGTGTTATTAATTTTATGTGCGCCGGTATGATTTAAGTCTTCACGTTTCAGATAAATCTGTGCGCCACCCAGTTGTTGTGACCAGCGCTCAGCATGATAAAGCGGACTGGGACGGCCCACATAATGAGCTAGGTCTGCATCAAACTGCGCCTGGAAGTCCTTATCGACTTTAACTTTCTCGTAAGCCTGACGTAATTCCTCAATGGGTTCCATCAGGGTTTCAGCCACAAATTTACCACCGTAAATACCGAAATGCCCTCTTTCATCAGGCATATCATAGTAATTCGTACAATCAGCTGATTTCACAGTCGACACGCTTCACCTCATTCATTAATTGCTTCATCAGTGCCTCATCTTTTATGCCCGGCCCGGTTTCAACACCACTGCTTAAATCCACAGCATAAGGCCTTACTTTTCTTATGGCATCAGCGACATTACCGGGCTTCAGTCCACCGGCCAGAATAATGGACTGACGCAGGTTCCGGGGAATAATCTCCCAGTTAAAGGCTTCGCCAGTACCACCTGCAGCTCCGGCTTCGTGGCTATCCAGCAAAATACCTCTCGCCTGTGAATAGTCACTGACACGCTGCTGCACATCATCCTGCCCCGCCATGCCCAGAGCCTTGATATAGGGATAATTAAATGTTGCACAAAACTCTGCACTCTCTTTACCATGAAACTGCAGCAGATCGATGGCCAGTTTATCAATGACCTCCGATACCAGTGATTCAGATGGATCCAGAAACAGGGCTACCTTGCTGACAAAAGCAGGTAAAACTGAACATATATCATGAGCCTGCTGCAAACTGACGTTACGGGGGCTTTTTTCATAAAACACCAGCCCGATCGCATCCACGCCCAGTTGAGCTGCGAACTGAGCATCTTTTGCTCGGGTCATGCCACATATTTTAACACGGGTGCGAGAATTCAATTTACCATCCATTAAAATCAGGCTGGCATTTTAACAGAAATAGTGTCAATGATCTTTCTTCCTGGAGACCAATTTAATCAATAATCCTGTGCCAGCCATCGTTTATAATTAACAGAACTGAAACATTTCAGGCGAGGCAAAATGAACAAACACCAGTTTCAGGGTCTGTCCTCAACAGAAGCGGCAAAACGTCTTGCTCACTATGGTGCTAATATATTACCAGAACGTAAAGCCCCGGGACTGGTATATGTATTTTTTACCCAGTTTAAAAGCCCGTTTATCTATGTCCTCCTGGTTGCAGCCATTATCTCCTTTGCACTGGATCATACCGTCAATGCTTTTTTTATTATTGCCGTTTTATTAATTAATGCGCTGATTGGTACTATCCAGGAATATTCTGCCGAAAAATCTGCAGCCGCTTTAAAAAAAATGGTGCCCTCGTTTACCAATGTAATCCGAGATGGCAGTGTTATTCAAATTCATACCCGTGACGTGGTACCTGGTGACATTGTTCAACTTGCATCGGGAGATAAAGTACCTGCGGATCTTAAACTGTCCTGGACACACGAACTACAGGTTGATGAATCACTGCTCACCGGTGAATCCATTGCTACTGAAAAAAATATTAGTCAGTCAATCCAGGAACCTTTACCAATAACAGAACAACATGATACCTGTTTTGCAGGTACCGTTGTCATGCGTGGTCGAGGCATAGGAGAAGTCACTGCGACTGCAGATAATACCCAAATTGGCCTGATTGCCTCGGACGTTGGACAATCACAGTCCACTCTCCCCCTGTTACAGCGCATACATCATTTTACACTGGGCATTACTTACAGCATTCTAATACTGATAGGAATCATTTTTCTGATCACCTTGTTACGTGGCGATGATTTCGCAACCATTTTTTTACTCGGTGTAGCCCTGGCAGTCTCCGCAATACCCGAAGGACTCCCCGCGGCAATTACCATTGCACTGGCTATCGGCATGAGCCGTATGGCAAAAAATAATGTCATTATTCGTAAATTACTGGCCGTAGAAGCACTGGGTTCATGTACCTATATTGCATCAGATAAAACCGGCACACTAACTGTTAACGAAATGACGATTCAGCATATCTGGTTATCTGATAACACGAATTACAGTATCAGTGGTGAAGGCATGGATCTGCATGGAGCGATCTCTGCCATTGATCACAGTAATAACCAGACTGCACTGGAGCTACTCTGTCATGCAGGTATCCTGGCCAATGAATCGGACCTGGTACAAAAAGATAATCACTGGACTGCCCAGGGTGATGCAGTTGATGTGGCCTTCCTGGTACTGGCAGAAAAAAACGGTATTGCATACAGCGAAATTCGCAGTCTCTATCCGGAACTGGAAAAGATTCCCTACGAATCTGAACATGCCTTCAGCGCCAGTTTTAACCGCTACAAAGGGGATCTCTATGTTTTTGTAAAAGGCAGTGTCGAAAAATTACTTACGCTATGCAATAAAAACATAAATGCCTCTGACTTTGATAGCGAGTTAATTAACCAGCAGTCCAGACACCTGGCCAAACAGGGTTATCGCGTACTGGCACTGGCATGCACAAAACTTGATACCTTACCTGCTGTTCCTCTGGATGCCCTCCATAAGCTGACATTTATCGGAATGGCAGGAATTATCGATCCACTACGTGCTGAAGTTATTGAAGCGGTACAGCAATGTAAAGATGCATCGATAAAGGTTGCCATGATTACTGGCGATCATCCTGAAACCGCACTCACACTTGCGAAACAGGCCGGTATTGCAGATGATGATATGACAGCCGTCACCGGCCAGGAACTGGAACTTGCACGCCAGTCGGATCCGGGCACTTATCAGCAAATCATTAACCAGACTCGCGTTTTTGCCAGGGTCGCACCCCACCAGAAAAAACAGATTGTAGAACAACTGATCGATAACGGTGAATTTGTTGCAGTCACTGGTGACGGCGTTAATGATGCTCCAGCACTAAGCCAGGCTCATGTTGGTGTCGCCATGGGACTGAGAGGCACAGATGTTGCACGTGAAAGTGCTGACCTTATTATTGCAGATGATCATTTTGCATCGATTGTGCAGGGAATTAAACAGGGTCGCATTGTTTACAATAATATTCGTAAAGTTATTTTTCTCCTGATTTCAACCGGGGCTGCAGAAATTATCCTGGTGATGCTGTCACTGTTATTTTCAACGCCCTTACCCCTGCTTCCAATTCAGCTACTCTGGCTCAATCTTGTTACCAACGGCATACAGGATGTCGCTCTTGCGTTTGAGCCTGAAGAGGGCAACGAACTAAAACGCAAACCCCGTGAGCCCAGGGAACCTGTCTTTAATCGACTCATGATTGAACGCGTTCTGATTAACGCCTTCGCAATGGGATGCATTGCTTTTCTGGTTTTCAAATGGCAATACGACCAGGGCATAGCAGAAGAACAGGCACGTAATATCACTTTATTATTAATGGTGCTATTTGAAAATGTTCACGTATTAAATTGTCGTTCTGAAACACAATCAATATTTAAACAGTATTTCCTGGGTAATAAATTTTTAATTTTTGGTATGCTGGCAGCACAGACAATTCATATTCTGGCCATGTACACACCTGGCGTTAGAGAAATTTTGCAATTAGAGGCTGTTTCAATTCATCAATGGTTAAACTTACTGGGGATTGCACTAATACTTCTCATCATTAATGAGGCCTACAAACTTTATCATAATTATTTATCAGGCAAATACCGGTACTGACTTATAATCAGGCAACTTATATTGCTCCGGATAACTCACCTTTACCAGGTATAACCCATCTGCCGGCGCAGTCGGCCCGGCCAGTGTTCTATCTTTCTGCTGCATTAACTCCGCCATCCAGTTAACCGCTTGCTCACCCTGCCCAATCATCAACAGAGAACCCACAATATTTCTTACCATGTGATGCAAAAAAGCATTAGCCTCAATATCAATATAAATATAATCACCCTGGCGGCTGACATTAACAAAATGAATACAACGACGTGCATGTTCTGCCTGACAGGCACTGGATCGAAAAGATGAAAAATCCTGCTCCCCCAGTAATACCTGGGCGGCCTGATGCATATCATCGACATTAATTTTTCCATGCCGCCAGGTAAGTTGCCTGTTAAATAACGCCGGCCGTCCCCGACGATTTAAAATCACGTAACGGTATTGTCTTGCCGTAGCTGTAAAACGAGCACTGAAACTCTCGTCTACCTCACAGGCCCAGAGTGATGAAACATCATCAGGTAAATGCGCATTGACTCCAAGCACCCAGGCTTTCTCAGGTCGTTGCACCGTTACATCAAAATGTACAACCTGGCCTGTTGCATGAACACCCGTATCAGTACGGCCAGCACAGGTAACATTAATCGACTGATCTGCAACCCTGGATAAAGCAGTTTCCAGAACAGATTGAACAGTACGGGTATTATGATTCTGCATTTGCCAGCCAGAAAAATCACTACCATTATATTCAACACCTAAAGCAATACGCATAAATTAATTTCCAGGAATTTTGAATTACTTTAACCAGCCAAAGACATAACAGGTATGAATGACATGTTTATTACCAGCATACCCGGGAAATTGACGTGCAATATTAATAAAACAACAGTTTATCTTTTTGCGCAACAAAAAACGGCATTGGTTTGCACCCATGCCGTTTTAGATGATTAGCTATTAAAAGTTATTAACTGGCCTGCTGTAATAATTCAGTTGCTTCTTTCTGCTGAGCCTCATTCCCTTCTTCTTTAACTTCACCAAGAATACTCATTGCACCATCCTTATCTCCCATTTCAAGATAAGCGCGTGCCAGCTCCAGCTTGGTACCAATTTCATCAACATCCTCTGACAATGCAGATATATCAAAATCATCATCACCTGCATCAAATGAAAGCCCATCTGAACTACTATCATCCATCGATAGATCCAGCTCAACCTCACCCGCATCATCGTCCATATCAAAAGAAATTTCTTCATCTGAGCCTGCTTCCATATCCATGGTCAAATCCAGGGCATCATCACCTGTATCCATATCCATTGACAGCGACATATCCTCATCACCCGAACCCAGATCAGTTGAATCCATATCCATGGATAAACCCATTTCATCACTACTATCTTCAAAATCCATGGATAGATCCAGTGAGTCATCATCACCCGTATCCAGATCCAACGACATATCCTCATCACCTGAACTTAGATCACCTGCGTCCAGAGACAACGACATATCCCCATCACCTGAATCCAGATCCAGCGACATATCTTCATCACCCGAACCCAGATCAGTTGCATCCATATCCATAGATAAATCCATCTCAGCATCCGCCGAGCCTGTATCGGCTACTTCTTCCAGTCCAAGGTCTGAGGCATCAAGATCAAGAGCAAAATCATCTCCAACATCCAGATCAAGTCCACTATCACCTGATGCTGTCTCTTCAGCACCAGCATCAAGCTCACCCATATCAAAATCCAGATCCCCACTATCCATAGTCAGATCCGAACTATCATCCACAGACAACTCATCATCAAAACCGGCAAGGTCATCAAGTCCACCCAGTTCATCAGTAGACGAATCCAGATCCAGTGGCTCACTCAAAACCTGGGTTGCATCTGAATCCAGGTCATCCCCAAGACCAAGATCCGCAAGACTATCCCCCATATCGAGATCAAGATCAGCTGCTTCAGGCTTCTGTGGTATTAGATCATCAGTTGCCAGTCCTGAAACATCGAGGTCACCTGCTTCAAATAATGCATTACCCGGGCATAGCTCCTGCCCCATAAGTATGACTCTTTCCCAGTATTCTTTATCACCCGCCTTACGACCTTTAACCACTTCAGCCAGACTGGCAAAAGCAGCTGAATCTTTAGCAGCATAATGGGTTTCTAATAATTTCATCCGGTAATCATCCCTGTCCGGATTTTGCTGAAGAGCACTATTCAACAGATCTTCGGCCTGCTGATAAATACCATAGGCAAGATAAACATCAGCTTCAGACAGAACATCATCCTGTTCAGCTTCAGCTTGTGTATCGGCTCCGCCAGCAAGACTGCTGACTGTTTTTTCCAGGTTCCGATCACCACCTGGTTCTAGGTTAGTTTTTTTTTCAGAATCCAGGTGCATATCATCCATGGCATTCATCTGTACAGTCGCATCATCCAGATCCATCATGTCATCAGCAGCCGCCTCAGGCATCCAGTCATCATCACTAGCAGACTGATTAAGGCGTTTACGGCGAACAATCAAACCAATAACAACAATAAGTGCCAGAATTGCGCCACCAATGGCTGCCAGCATATTGGGCTCATTGAGTATTTTCTCCAGGAAAGTTTTTGGCTGTTCCTTCACAAAAGAGGGCGCGGCTGTATCAGGCATAACCGGAGCTGGAGCAGGTGTTGCCGCGCTCATGTCGGCAGCTGCTGGCTCTGTTGTCTGGGCTTCATCAACAAATAAAGGCTCTTCACCCATTGGCAGCTGAACATCATCAGCAAGTGCTGTTTCCTCAGTTACAGTACCCACATCAACCTCGGATGTGGATTCTGGCATGTCTACCATGGCAGATTCATCCGGCATCACCACTTCGTCAGTAATCTTATCAGCAGCTGGCATTTCAAGAGCCTGGGAATCGACTACATCACTCTTTACAGCTGCTTCAACATCCTGTCGGGTACCTTGCAAATCTGACTGTAACTTGGCCAGCTCTACATCACCCATTTCAAGAACACTGTTAACTCTCTGCTCAAGTTCGTTAAGACGTGATTGTAAGTTTTCTTTTTCCAGGCGCTCAGATTCAAGTGACTCATGGGCCATAGACAGCTGTTTTTTCAGGCGAGTAATTTCTGCATTGGGATCCTGGCCAGCAACATCAGCTTCACCACCTTCACTTTCACTAGCACTGACAATTGACAGCTTGCCTTCAATTTCTTCTAAATCAGTTTTTGCAGAGGTATCACCAGAAGACAGATCTGAATCAAGCGCAGATGCCGGCGTACTGGTTGCCATAGACTGTCGGTATTCACGCCATAAGGCACTATGTGCCCTGGCCTCTGCAATAGCCTGCTGCCGACTAACACGATTAATAGAATTCATGTCAGGCATACGTAGGATGTAACCTCGTTTTACGCCATGCATATTTCCATTAATAAATGCTTCAGGGTTCTCCTTTACCAGGGCCAGCATCATCTGCTTAATAGTCACCGAGTCATTGGGACGCGAACGATCAGCAATACTCCATAAAGTGTCATGCTTCTGGACACGATAAGTGCCGTCAACCTGTCGTACCCGTGCCTGTCTCACCTGTGGTTGAGGTGGCCTTGCCTGTGGCATTGGCCGATAGGTGACTTCACCACTAGCTGACCGTGTTTCAACAACAGCTGGATAAACCTGGCTTTCTACAGGCACCCTGTTCTGCGGGGCAGGCTGATATTGCTGCGGAGCCTGTACATTATTTTGTTGAGGAGCTACTGGCCTGGCCTGAACCTGTGGAGCTGATGCAGACTCATCTCCCCAAAGTGACTGACTGGAACTTTGTTGAGAACTAACCGGCTGAGTCATATACTGCTGATCAGCCGGATCAATAAAAGGACGCCCACCATCACTGGACACTGAACTTCCGCTGGTTTCCATACCTGAATACACAGGTGGATCAAGCAATAAGGTGTACTCACGCAGCATATGGCCTTCTGGCCAGTCAATTTCTACCAGGAAACTTAAATAAGGTTCTCTAATTGCACTTTTGGTATAAATCTTAACGTAGGGTTTATTGTTTTTAACCAGTACTTTAAATTTAAGCTGTTGCAGGAAAAATGGGCGATCGATACCCGCTCTGGCAAAAGCATCTCTAGAAGCCAGTTTTACAATTAACTGTTCAGCATCTTCAGCAACTGCAGATAACACCTCAATTTCTGCATCCAGCTCCTGATTCAGTGCTGATTTCAGCTCAATCTCGCCTAATCCTAATGTCTGACCTGTGCCAGGCAATAATGCTGCCAGCATAATCAGGCCTAAGGTAACTTTCCGCACCAAATTTCCCCTCAAAAACCCATAAAAGGCACTCTAAATACCAGAATGGTGCCCAATCCAATAATCAAATACTTAGCTAGCCTGCTAAGAATATACTTTAGTATGCAAGTGTAACTATAGATTATAAATAGTCTTTTATCAAAATTTCAGCAATTTGAACACTATTTAATGCAGCACCTTTACGGACATTATCGGCAACGACCCAGAGATTAAGACCATTATCTGTCGAAATATCTTCTCGAATACGACCCACATAAGTTGGATCAGAGCTTGCCCCCTCGGTTACAGCCGTGGGATAACCGCCATCTTTACGCTCATCCAGTACTTTTACCCCGGGCGCTTTTGATAAAAGCTCTCGACATTGTTCCGCTGTCATTTTTTCACGTGTTTCTATATGAACCGCTTCTGAATGACCATAAAACACGGGTACTCGTACCGCTGTCGGATTAACCTTAATAGTGTCATCTTCCATGATCTTATTTGTCTCCCAGACCATTTTCATCTCTTCTTTGGTATAGCCGTTGTCCATAAAAACGTCAATTTGTGGCAGCACATTAAATGCAATCTGTTTCGGGTAAACCTCACAATCCACCGGCTTACCATTCAATAATTTCGCGGTCTGGCCTGCCAGTTCTTCAATTGCTTCCTTACCGGTGCCAGAAACAGCCTGGTAGGTTGCTACATTAATACGCTGGATACCCACGGCATCATAAATAGGTTTCAATGCAACTAACATTTGTATAGTAGAGCAATTGGGATTCGCAATAATACCCCTCGCAGTATATTGCGCGATAGCGTGAGGATTGACCTCCGGTATCACCAGCGGAATATCATCGTCATAACGAAACTGGGATGTATTGTCTACTACCACACACCCGGCAGCTGCAGCTTTAGGCGCATACTCTTCTGAAATTGATGCACCCGCAGAAAACAGGCCAATCTGAACTTTTGAGAAATCAAAATCCGCCAGGCTCCCAACTGTTAACATAGTATCGCC
>JAOUQA010000396.1 GCA_029879605.1 Gammaproteobacteria bacterium | reverse complement strand
CAGTTGTGTCATTAAGTGGCGGGGCAATGCTGGCAAATATCATTTCTGTTGTATTACTGGTAATTGAAACGGCCACCCTGAGACACTAGCCAGGAGTCAGTCGATGACAGTCGTTACATCGCTCATTCTGCGCCAGATGCGCATGCCCTTTATTATTTTAATACTGGGCTACAGTATCGCAATCATCGGCATGACACTGACACCTGGTGTCGATGCACAGGGTAACACCTGGTACATGAGCATCTTTGATGCTTTTTACTTTGTCAGTTTTACAGCAACGACGATAGGCTTTGGTGAAATCCCCTACCCCCTGAGCGCCGCCCAGAAAATGTGGGCCCTGGTAACCATCTATGTAACCGTCATATCCTGGTTATATGCTATTGGAAAAATCCTTTCCTTATTTCAGGACCCTACCTTCAAAGAAGCACTGATCAGGAATACCTTCAGCAAGAACCTGTCTCATATTCATGAGCCTTTTATTTTAATTTGTGGATTCGGAGAAACTGGACAGGCACTCACCAAAACCCTGACAAATAAATTTATTCGAACAGTTATTATTGAACAGGATAATAACAAAATACGAACACTTGACCTTCAGCAATACCTGGTCTTTGTCCCGGGCATGCAGGGTGATGCAAAAAACCCTGAACACCTATTGCTGGCTGGATTACAAAATAAATTATGTACTGGCGTAATAGCCGTAACAGCTTCAGATGAAACCAATCTAAAAATTGCTATCACCAGCAAACTTTTAAACCCGGACATTTCCGTTGTCTGCCGATCAGAATTAAAAGAATATGAAGATAATATGTTTTCATTTGGTACCAATTATGTCATTAATCCATTTGAAACATTTGCAAATACCTTTGGTATGGCTCTGCAATCACCTTCATTACACCTCCTCTATGACTGGCTGACAGGCGTGCCCGATACAAACCTGTCTAACCCCATTTATGTAACAGAAGGCCACTGGATTATTTGTGGATTTGGACGGTTTGGCGCAGAAATTTTTAAGCATCTACGTAACTATAATATTCGAGTAACAGTTATTGAACCCAGGCAGGAATTAAGAGATGAATTTCAGAGCAAGTCCGAAAACAGGGACTGCGACTTCATTCTAGGCACAGGTTATGATGCGCACACATTAACCCTTGCCGGGGTTGAAAATTCTGTCGGCATTGTATCTGGAACTAATAATGACTCGAATAATTTATCCATTATTATGACAGCCTGTGAACTCAACCCTGAATTATTTGTAGTTGCCCGGCAAAATAAAAAAGACAATGAACGTCTGTTTAAAGCAACTCATGCCAATCTAATCATGCAGCCCAGCGATATAATCGCACGTAAAATCCGTACCTTATTAACAACACCTTTAATGCTTGAATTCCTGGAAAAAGGCAGCAAGCAGGACCAGGAATGGGCCAATATTGCAGTCAGCAGAATCAGTGGTGTCATTGGTAATTCACGACCCAACACATGGACAATCAAAATTGAAGAAGCAACAACCAGGGCATTATACAAAGTTTTGAAATATGGCCGTATGATACGTATTGAAAATATCCTTCAGGACTCAACTCCCAATGCCAAAACACTTAACGCAGTACCATTAATGATTAAACGTGGCAATCAAACCATACTTATGCCAACAAATGAAATTGCCCTTAAACTAGACGATGAACTTTTAATTTGTGGAACTGAAGATGCAAAACTCAGCATGATATGGACAATGAATAATATACACAGTATTAATTACATCATGACATATGAAGATATGCCGGATTCTTATGTATTTAGAAAATTATTTACTTTCTGGAAAAAGAACGAAAGAAGAAAAAAACCGAGAACTCAATTAACGCATCAGAACAAACCGGACAATCATCTATAACTGAATGATTAACAATCACTCAGTTATTAAGACCCATCACTTCAAATAGCTTTTCAGGCTTAATGGGCTTACTTAGACAGCTTTCAGCACCTCTCTCAAGCGCTTTCTTTACATTGTCATCAGACAAATAACCTGAAATAACAATAATTTTGATAGCCTGTGTCATGGGATCATTTTTCAACTTAGTACACACTTCAAACCCATCAATACCAGGCATCATTAAATCCAGCAATACGATTGATGGCTGAAAATCTTTTACTTTTAAACCCGCTTCAAAACCATCTTCTGCGATTTCAATATCAACATCTGGATAATGAGCATGTATCATTTCCACCAGAAATTCACGCATCTGGTCATCATCATCCACAATCAGTATTCTTGGTTTAGTTCTGTTCTGCAAATGAATGGCAATGTTTTTTTCAGTTGCAAACTTCTGTACGTGACTATACAGGTAACGCCTATGCCCACCAGGAGTCTGCATTGATTCCAGGTCTCCCTTCTGCGACCATTGCCTCACCGTAATCGGAGACACCATTAACATCTCAGCCACCTGATTGGGCGTTAAATACATACGCTGCTTTGCTTCTTTCACACTCACAAGATAATCTCTCATTATAGTTGTATTTTTTCATCTGATTATCCATTACACAATTTCCTGTTAACCATACCCGCCTGCATATGGATATATGTATATTAGCACATTAAATAGCAAGTACCTGTAATTGTAAGCATCTGATTTATATATTAGTATTGCACGCTGAAACAGCCCCGATAGCTCAGCAGGATAGAGCGTCCCCCTCCTAAGGGGAAGGC
>JAOUQA010000395.1 GCA_029879605.1 Gammaproteobacteria bacterium | reverse complement strand
CCATGAGTGCCATCCGCCTGGCCCGTGGTTTTACCGGCCGTGACACGATTGTTAAATTCGAAGGCTGTTATCACGGTCATTCTGACTCATTACTGGTGAAAGCCGGTTCCGGCGCCCTGACCCTGGGCGTGCCCAGTTCACCCGGTGTACCTGCCGGCCTGGCGGAACACACCATGACCCTGACCTACAACGATGCTGACCAGGTGCGTGACGCTTTTAAACAGCATGGCGATAAAATTGCCTGCATTATTGTTGAGCCGGTGGCGGGCAATATGAACTGTATTCCACCTGTGCCCGGTTTCCTGGAAACCCTGCGTGAAGTCTGTGATGAGCATGGTAGCGTACTGATTTTTGATGAAGTCATGACCGGTTTCCGAACTGCACTGGGCGGCGCCCAGTCGGTGTATAACATCAGGCCGGACATGACCACCCTGGGCAAGGTCATTGGTGGCGGTATGCCGGTCGGTGCTTTCGGTGGTCGTCGCGACATCATGGAACACCTTGCGCCCCTGGGCCCTGTGTACCAGGCAGGCACCCTGTCGGGCAACCCCGTAGCCATGGCGGCAGGCCTGAAAACCCTGGAACTGATTTCAGCCCCCGGTTTCTTTGATTCACTGGCCACCATGGTCAATACCCTGGTGGATGGTATCGTGGCCAGGGCACAGGCTGCCAGCATTCCCATGACTTCCAATACCGTGGGCGGCATGTTTGGCCTGTTCTTTACCGATGCCAGCTCAGTGACTAATTTTGCCCAGGTGACCCAGTGTGACGTTGAGCGTTTCAACAAATTCTTCCACGGTATGCTGAATGAAGGGGTCTACCTGGCACCGTCTGCCTATGAAGCGGGCTTTGTCAGCTCTGAGCACACGGATGAGGATATCCAGAACACCTTCAAAGCCGCTGAAAAAGTACTGGGTAGCCTGTAATGACAAACCTGACCTGCTACATTTATCGCTGCAGCGCCAGGGCTGATATGTATATTTACCTGTCTGAAAAGGACCGGTTTGAGACTATTCCCGATGACTTGCGTAAAAATCTAGGTCTGCTGGACTTTTCCATGGAGCTGGAACTGAACAACAGTAAAAAACTGGCCCGTGAGGACGTCACAAAGGTCATGAAAAATCTCACGGATCAGGGCTTTCATTTACAAATGCCCCCCGAAACCCCGGTGGATGAACTGCTGGAACGGATTGCAAAAGAAACCTTAAATCAACAGGATAAGTAAGTTTATTACAGTAAACTAGCCGTTTATCATAAAAAATGATTATAATGTTCCCTCGTCGCTAATTAGGCGAATTTTGTAAAATATTGATATCTGTAGATGTAATTAAAATGATCATTAGCACTATCGCAAAACACTATCAAATCAGATTATCAAACACCCGGTACAACAGGGGATAAAGCATTTTTAATTTACAAAAACAGAAGTCCTCGTTATTTGAGGCATATTTTTTAGTTTTATATTTAACCACAGCAGGAAAACATTGACATGAGTACTTCAATTATTATTAAAAATACACTCGTAAACGCCATTATTTCGGCCATTGCCACATTTGCCACTACCCAGATTCTAGCCAGCCAGGAACTGTCTAGCAGTGCAGCCATGACATCACTTTTTGCACTATTCTTCGTTGCAACCACCCTTTCTTCATTAGCTCTTACTAATAAAGGGGGCTTAAATAGCAAAATTAACCAGCCCAAACCGATAAATTCGAATAAAGGGCGTGAAACTGGTACCGTAAAATGGTTTAATACCAACAAGGGCTTCGGCTTTATCACCCGCGATAACGGTGATGATGTCTTTGTCCATTTTCGTTCAATTCGTGGTCAGGGCCATCGTACACTCATCGAAGGTCAGAGAGTTGAATTTGATGTGACCAAAGGAGAAAAGGGGCTACAGGCAGAGGATGTTGCCATCGCCTCATAATAATAAGTAGCGACTAAGTTAGGGAATTAAACTTAATCGAAATGAAAAAAGGTAAATGTAAATGTCTGATCGTGTAAATGGAATCGTTAAATGGTTCAATAACTCTAAAGGCTACGGATTCATCGAGCGTGAAAGCGGTGACGACGTATTTGTACATTTCAGAGCTATTCGAGGTGAAGGCTTCAAAACGCTTAAAGATGGACAGAAAGTAGAGTTTAATCTGATTGAAGGCCAGAAAGGTCTGCAAGCTGAGGATGTAAGCGTCTCAATGGATTCATAAAATAAAGGCTGGTTCTGCAATAAGACCAGCCTTTGTTTTTTTAACCATTTTGCTGAATCCGCTACTCCCCCCAATTAGGCTGCAACCTGTGTTTTATGCCTAGCTGGTCAAGTACTTTTGCGACCAGAAAATCAATAAGATCATCTGTGCTCTCTGGTTTGTTATAAAACCCGGGATTAGCAGGCATGATCACGGCGTCCATTCGGGACAGTTTAAGCATATTCTCCAGGTGTATATCAGAAAACGGTGTTTCCCGTGGCACCAGGATGAGCTTTTTGCGTTCTTTCAACATAACATCCGCCGCCCTTTCCATTAAATTAGCACTGGCTCCGACAGCAATGGATGACAATGTACCCATAGAACAGGGGCAGACCACCATGGCATCCACCGAGGATGCGCCACTGGCAATGGGTGATGCCCATTCCATTTCACCACAGACTCTTAACTGTTCACGGTCCACGTTAAATTGCTGGTTGAGTTTTTCCTGCAAGCCATGAGAAT
>JAOUQA010000394.1 GCA_029879605.1 Gammaproteobacteria bacterium | reverse complement strand
ACTGGCAAGTTACTGGACCCGTAAAAACAATCCATAATCAGATTTTTATACTGACACATTCATCCTGATTCAATAAATAATGTTTTAAGCTGCCACTGATGGGACAGAAGAACTCCAGTTCACAGGCAGTTAACTGAAGATCACAATCATCACCCGCTACACCATATAAACGGTCACCTAAAATTGGAAACCCTGCATTTGACAGATGACGCCTGATCTGGTGTTTACGACCTGTTTCTATCTTAACCCTGAGCATAGAACGATTGTGATTTTCATCATATGCAACACATTGCACATAACTGACAGCCGGCCTGTCATCAAGCATTGAGTCGAGTTTCACAGCTTCAGTTTGTTCCGGGTAATGACCATGTACAATTGCCTTGTAATATTTATTTATCTTGCGCTGACTAAACAGTTTGCCGAATGCTGCCGCCGCGTGATGGCTATGAGCCAGAATTATTAAACCTGTGGCCGCACGGTCAAGACGATGCACAATAAATGCTGGACGCTGTGGATTAAAATTAAGCTCAACCCATCGATTAATGGTGCAGTGATCACCCCACTTTGAACCCTGTGAACGCATACCATAAGGCTTGTACCAGATAGAATAAACATCTTCGTCAGCAATCAGTTTAGGTACAGCTGGTATTTCAGTCAGAATTTTTTCATCATAATACAAATGCAGATGGTCACCTGAAAGTAATTGCTTACTGGCACGACGAATACGTCGAGTATGACCCTGCTGAGTCAACCAGACCGCGCCTTTCTGCATAGCCTGCTTAAGCTTATTTCGAGACAAATCACACGCTGAACTCAGATGTTCGACTGCAGTTAAATCAGCCTGGTTGATTTTAAGATGACGCTCAAATGGGCTTACTGACTCTGACATAAAATGATTACTCTTGCTTTACAAATAGTATCAGTAACTACCCGGGTGTAACAATCACAGTTTCATAATTATATTTCTTAGAGATCAATTCAGAATGCAGAAAAACATCCAGTAAATTTTCATATGCCTGCCTGGAAATATGCGGGTCATTTTGCCAGCAACCTAATCTCTGATAGGCGCTAACAGTTTCAACAAGAACATTCATATCAATACCCGGAAAGAAACCAGCTTCAAATTCACGGGCAGCAATTTCCTCAGGCGGGGCATGAATCACATAATGCAGCGATTTTTTATAGGCTGACATAAAGGCAGTCGACATATCGGATTCCAGCCATTCCCTTGAAGCACATAAGCTGCTGAATGCGACAGGACCAACCAGTTCACCCACGGATGCAAGCACGTATGCTTTTCCCTCATGACTCAACTGCTGGGGAGCGGGCCCCTGTTGATGAACATAATCACCCTGCCCCTGTCGAAATGCACTGTCAATCTGATCAACATCACCTGCATTAACCACATCCAGGTCATCAATGTTAATACCCTGCTTATGCAAACCATATTTCAACATCGCATAGGGCTGAAAAAAATGATCTACCAGTATTTTTTTACCTGTTAATTTTTGCCAGTTAAAATCATCATCTTTTTCTCTCCCGGCAATAAAAAAACCATCTCGCGTATTGATTTGTGCAAAATGAACAATATTAATTTCTTCTCCCGCCTCCAGTGCTGCAAAACTTGTTGCAACAGCAGACTGCGCCAGGTGACAACGATCCTGGTTAATATTATCAGCTACAGTATTACCAGGTGTTGCAAGACAATAGTCATATTCCAGACCCTGCTCTCGCAGGAACCCTCCTGCCATGGTCATCAATAGTGGACTATAAAAAACTGAATGACGTAACGCCATGATATTAATAATTGACATACATATACTCAACAGTTAACGAATGAACTCATCAATACCCAGATGATCCAGAATTGTTGCACTCAAAATTTCCAAATCCACCGGCTTGGTAAGATAATCATCAAAACCGGATGAAAACCCATCTTCAATATCCTGCAACATCACACTAGCAGTCATGGCAAGCACAGGAATATGTTTTGTTTTAACGTTAGTTTTAAGCTGCTTCAGCAACTCTATGCCACTTATGCCAGGTAAATTTATATCCAGTAAAATAAGATCTGGTAACACTTCATCCAGTATACTTAATCCATCTTCTGCACTCATAGCTGATATCATAGAGATATTTTTATATGCCCCCAGAAAACTACAAATCAAATCAAGATTCGCCGGATTATCCTCAACATATAAAATTATTTTTTTTGTCATCAAGTTCTTTTCCATGCAATTGATTTAATCATTTTATAATACCAGTCAGCATTATAATGAAAATAACTGGTATCGACTATCAACCCACAATGCACCGGTACAATTCTGCCAGGCATGGTTTTAAGCTTTTAGCGCCTGTCATAATCCATGTTATAATTCGCCGCCTTTTTAAGCACTCCTCATACCTTAACCAATATAATTCGGTATGACTTCAGCAGATAAACGAGGTAGCCCATTGTGCTGTGCGCAGAATCAGTAAGTTTTACACCCAGACAGATTATCCCCGCCATTCTTTTTAGTCTTGCTGCATTATGGCTGGCTTTTATTGTACCCAGTATTGAAGTGGCATGGGTAACAGCTATTCTGCTGCTCACTATTTACCTGTTTGCTTTCGAAGTTGTCAGTGTCGATGTAGCCGCTATTACAATCATGGTTCTGCTGGGACTGAGTAGCCTGCTGGCACCCTACATGGGACTGGAACAGGGGCTGGT
>JAOUQA010000043.1 GCA_029879605.1 Gammaproteobacteria bacterium | reverse complement strand
GCGAAACAGGCTGCTGCCAGTAAGATAAATGGGGTAGTGGGTAATACAGGCAGGAAGATACCCAGCACTCCCAGGGCAAAGGAGATCCAGCCGGTAATTATTAAAAGAACATGAAGAGTATGTTTTTTCATGAATAGTTAGAGAAGTTAATGATATCAATTTGATTTTAGTTATTTTTATGCAATAAAAAAAGCCCGGAATGCTCCGGGCTTTTTAAGGCAATGATGTGTTAATGCCTAGTTAAGTGGACAACCTTGCTCGTTGAAGTTAACCAGTGCTTCAATCAGAGTGCCAAAATCATTTGAATCAACGCTTTGTTGCAGGTTATCAATGATTTGCTCTGCACTCAGATCGTAACTTACATCTGAGGTCATGGAATTCAAGTAGGCAGCGGTGGAATGACGTGCTGCAGTATTTACTTTGCCGCCTAAAGCAGATAATGCCTGTAGTAAAGTTGGATCAGTTATAAGACCATCACCAGTTCTTACAGTAATAGTGCGACCAAAGACTGTTGAATAAGATGTCTCAGGTGTTACTACAGTTGGCCATGAATCAAAATGGTGCGGCTGCTTCCAGTAGCCAGGTGTGCAGCCTTCTCCGCCATCTATAATTGTAGATTCACATCGAATCCAGGCATTGTCAGTATCACTTAAAGGTACAGCTTCGCCAGGGAATACTGGTGAAGTTGCAACAGTTGACACAGTTGCTATATTGTTGATTGTACCCGTATAACCTGAACAAATTTCTGGCGCATCTACAGCAATGCTTATTGAGTTGTCGATGGTGTCTCTCCATTTCTCAAGAATTGTTTTATTTTCGAGTTGCTGGTAGAGCTGAAGTAGTTCATCTACAACTTCGTTATTTGTAAGATCCCATGTGTAGGAAAGTGGGCAGCCAGAAAGTGTGAACTTGTAAGATGCATTATTTGTTATGCTGACAGCTTCTGCTTCGCTATTAGCATCATGCCAGGTCAAACCACCGTCATTACTGATTTCTTTTTTAAAATCAATGCAGGGTTGGAAAGCGTATGAGATGCTGGGTAATGTAATTAATATAATTACACCCACTAACTTTTGTAAATAAGAGGGTAGTATCATGATCATTTCTCCTAAGTTATCATTTTTACAGTAAACTGATAAATCTCGGAGGACAGATAGATGATATGCTCATACCTGAGACTTAATACAGTTGATCCTGTTTATGAATATTAAAATGTCAGAGTATTTTATGGAATCCCTCAAACAGGTGAGGTGAGTATTTTTTTATTAGCGGTTAAATAAATTAATAACAATATAATTAGATGCTTAGGGTTATAAGTCTTTGTTAATTGGTACAATACCAATTTCATCTTCATGTTCCAGTTTGGTGAAGAGCTCCGCAAACTGTTTATTAACAGTTACCTGGACCGCATCATCGGCAAACATTGGCTCCCACTCTTTGCCTTTTAAGCGCAGGTACTTGAGAAGTTTCTGAACTTCATTGATGTTTTCAGGCAGTATCAGTTCTTCGCTTTCACGTTTAGTAACCTTGAGCATATTGGTCATAAAATAAAGAACCTTGATTTTTATTTTGCCATCTTCGGGTTTTTCCCGGGTACTGCGTTTCAGACCATGTTCTTCTATGGCTTTAAGGTATTTTTTCCAGTTACTTTCATAATTGGCACCCAGGTCATAGAGGGTATCCCAGGAAAAAATGCCTGAGTCATAGCCATCATTGAAAAACAGGCGTAGGGCATAGCTACCCTGGGGTTCAATTTTTTCAATATTTACTTCTGCTTTGCCTGCAACGGGGATATCAGACGTTTCCATTTCAGCGGATTTGGCATGGGTACGCAGGTATTCGCAGGGGTATTTGAAATTGTCTCCGGATTCGAAGGCGATTTCCAGGATCCTGGATTTCTGGTGAAGCTTGATTTCAACGGGAGTGTGCTTACTGGCCATAATAGTGTGTTAATTGTGTTACAGGGGCGGGAAGTATACCGCTAAATGCAGGCAATAAAAAAGGCGGGAAGCCTGTGTGCTTACCCGCCTTTACTATACATCAGCTGAAAATTACAGCAGAGGTACGATCAATAGAGCCACTATGTTCATGATTTTGATCAGTGGATTGATCGCAGGACCCGCGGTATCTTTGTAGGGGTCGCCTACAGTATCACCAGTAACAGCCGCCTTATGAGCGTCTGAACCTTTACCGCCATGGTTTCCATCCTCGATGTATTTCTTGGCATTATCCCATGCGCCACCGCCGGTGGTCATGGAGATAGCAACAAACAGACCGGTAACAATGGTACCAATTAATACACCACCCAGTGCCTGGGCGCCCAGTGTCAGGCCTACAATGATTGGAATAGCCACAGGTAGCAACGAAGGAATAATCATTTCCTTGATGGCTGCTTTAGTCAGCATATCAACAGCTTTCGAGTAGTCAGGCTGCTGGGTACGATCCATGATGC
The DNA here is from genome assembly GCA_029879605.1 of Gammaproteobacteria bacterium. Classification (GTDB taxonomy): domain Bacteria; phylum Pseudomonadota; class Gammaproteobacteria; order SZUA-229; family SZUA-229; genus JAPHQX01. The sequence goes on along the minus strand of JAOUQA010000043.1, from coordinate 7,751 downwards.
CAGGCATTTCTTTAAACTGACGACGTACTTCGTTAACGATGCCACCAGCAGCACGACCCACCGCTTCCATCGCCATGGCACCAAACAGGTAAGGTACCAGGCCACCGATGAACAGGCCAATGATGACCATGTGGTTGGACAGGTCGAATGAAACAACCTTGCCAGCAGCACTCAGTGTATTGGTATAGTCAGCAAACAGCACCAGTGTTGCCAGGCCAGCAGAGCCGATGGCGTAACCTTTGGTGACCGCTTTAGTTGTATTACCTACTGCATCCAGGGCATCGGTTGTATTACGGATATCGTCAGGAAGCTCGGCCATTTCAGCAATACCACCAGCATTATCTGTAATCGGGCCATAAGCGTCGAGGGCAACAATAATACCTGTCATCGACAGCATGGATGTTGCTGCAATCGCAATACCGTACAGGCCTGCCAGTTCATGAGCACCCCAGATAGAAGCACAGACAGATAGTACAGGCAGGGCTGTCGAACGCATGGAAACACCCAGGCCGGCGATAACATTGGTACCGTCACCCGTGGTAGATGCTTCAGCAATGTGGCGGACTGGAGCGTATTCAGTCGCTGTGTAGTACTCAGTAATGACTACCATAGCAACAGTCAGTGCCAGGCCAATCAGGGCAGAGCCATACAGTGCCATTGTCGAATAACCTGCGATATCGCTCATCATGTTATCAGTGACAAAATAGAAGGCGATTGCGGAAATAACAGCAGAAACAATGGAGCCTCTGTACAGGGCATTCATGATCTTGCCGCCTTCTGAGGTTGAAACGAAGAAGGTGCCAATAATAGAGGAGATGATGGAGACACCACCCAGAACAAGTGGGTAGGTCACAGCAAGGTCACCCGCATCTTTCAGTAATAGCCCGCCAAGTAACATGGTGGCAATGATAGTAACCGCATAGGTTTCGAACAGGTCAGCGGCCATACCGGCACAGTCACCCACGTTGTCACCTACGTTATCAGCAATTACTGCCGGGTTACGTGGGTCATCTTCTGGAATACCGGCTTCAACTTTACCTACGATATCGGCACCAACATCTGCGCCCTTGGTGAAGATACCGCCACCAAGACGGGCAAAGATAGAAATCAGCGAACCACCAAAAGCCAGGCCAACCAGGGCGTGTAGCGCCTCACCCTGTAAAATGCCCATGCCGTTGAGGACAGCGTAATAGCCGGCAACACCTAACAGGCCCAGGCCAACTACCAGCATGCCGGTAATGGCACCGCCCTTGAAGGCAACCTGCAGAGCAGGGTTAATACCCTGTTTTGCAGCTTCAGCTGTACGGGAGTTGGAACGAACTGAAACATGCATACCGATGTAACCAGCTGCGCCTGAGAGAATGGCGCCTATGGCAAAACCAATAGCTGTTACCCAGTTCAGGGCCAGACCCATGACGACAAATAGGATAACACCAACGATACCGATGGTGGTGTACTGACGTGCCAGATAAGCAATAGCACCTTCCTGAATAGCACCGGCAATGCGTTGCATTTCATCGCTGCCTGCCGGTTTCGACAGAATACTGAAGATGGATATTACGCCATAGGCTATACCTGCTAATGCGCAGACCAAGGCAATGATAAGTCCTGTGGACATGTTCTGACCCCCGTTTGTTTTATGTGAAACCTGTTCACTGTTTAGAGTTCTGCGTAAAACAGAACCCCATGAAACTGAGCTGATTTATCAGAAAAAACTGATAAAGAAATTCAGCAAGTTTGAATATACGTTCAGTCCTTTAAAAGGGTTTGACGTATATCAATTTTCTCTAATGTATGAAGGCTATGCACGTATGAATTTTTTAATGCGTCCCGTTAAAAAATTTATCGTTGAGCAGCAATATTTCCTTCGCAAGTTTTTATTTTTTAACTGTAATTATTTTTCGTAATGAATAGTACGTCTAAGTAGTATTTGAGTACACCATTACATGTTTATACTTCTATAATTCTGTTTTATGTAAGTATTGTCTGATTAACGAAAATACTTATGTATTTTAGACAAAAAGGGACGATGTTCTAATCGCTCTTTATGTCTTAATGTTACTAATCTGCATTCAACGAACTAGCCTAAAGCATTAAATATCTGGTCGCGAATATCATCCACTTTACCAATGCCATTGACTTTGACATATTTAGGGGCGTTAGCTTCACCAGAGTTTGCCCAGTTTGAATAATATTCAATCAATGGCTCAGTTTGTTCATGGTAAACATCAAGACGTTTTTTTACGGTATCTTCCTGATCATCATCACGTTGAATTAAATCTTCTCCGGTTTCGTCATCTTTGCCTTCAACTTTTGGTGGGTTGAAAACAATATGATAAGTACGACCAGATGCAACATGAACACGACGGCCTGACATGCGTTTGATGATTTCAGCATCGTCCACATCAATTTCAACAACGCCATCAACATCGACTTTAGCTTTTAATGCATCAGCCTGTGGAATCGTGCGTGGGAAACCATCAAATAGAAAACCATTTTTACAGTCATCTTCTTTGATGCGTTCTTCGATCAGACCAAGGATTATGTCATCTGATACCAGCCCACCGGCATCCATGACTTTTTTCGCTTCTATGCCTAAAGGTGTGCCTGCTTTTACCGCGGCACGTAACATATCACCGGTCGAAATTTGTGGGATATTGTATTTGTCTTTTATGTAATTAGCCTGTGTGCCTTTACCTGCACCCGGTCCGCCTAAAAGAATTAGTCGCATAATGGTTCCTGTTGTTTTATTTGTATGTGCTTTCGAAATGAGTGCCAGGCATAAACCCCCAGAGCTCATCAAGATTAAATTCACGAATGATTTGATCAACGGCCTGCTGGCCCTGGTCTTTATTCAGTTCACCCAGAATTATTTTGGTTGCAGTCTGGTTATAACCACCACCAATAAAAACATGATCCTGAATGATTTCACGTGCTTTTTCTAAAGTCATAAAAAATCAAGTCCACAAATGCACGTTAATTAACCAGGTAAAAGTTGTTGTTTCAGGTTTCCATGCGCATGGTAACTCAGAAAAAAATTGCGTTTTATTTACGTGCATTTGCGGACTATATTTCTTTTTAAATTAAAAAGGGGAAGCAATGCTTCCCCTTTTTTATATTAAACTTCGAAAGTATCGAGTTTTTTAGCTACTGACTGTAACTTCAGGGTTACGTAGTCAGGCAGGCCGTTTGATTTGTAGGGAGGATAAGCCTCACCCTGGATCAGTGGGTAAAGATAATCTTTACAGGCCTGGGTAATGCCGAAGCCATCATCAGTGATGAAGTCCATTGGCATCATTTTTTCTACGTTAGCCACTTCAGACAAAGGTGCCTGACCAATTTCCCATTTATACGGGTTGTTAGAAATGCGATCAACGGTTGGCATAATTGAATTATGACCTTCCAGTGCAAATTCAACAGCTTTAGCACCTAATGCGTACGCCTGTTCAACGTCAGACTCGGACGCGAGGTGGCGAGCAGCACGTTGCAGGTAGTCAGCAACTGCCCAGTGGAATTTATAACCTAATTCATCCTTGATCATGTTGGCAACAACCGGTGCAGCACCACCTAATTGCGCGTGACCGAAAGAATCACGAGTACCCTGTTCCGCCAGGAATTTACCATCTGGCCAGTGAGTACCTTCTGAAACTACGATGGTGCAGAAACCGTATTCTTTAACTTTTGCGTCTACCTGTGCCATGAACTTGTCTTTATCGAATTCCACTTCAGGGAACAGGATAACCACTGGAATACCTTCGTCTTCAATCAGGCCACCGGCAGCTGCAATCCAGCCAGCGTGACGACCCATTACCTCCAGTACAAAAATTTTGGTTGATGTTTTCGCCATTGAGCGTACATCGAAAGATGCTTCCAGGGCAGAGACTGCTATGTACTTGGCAACTGAACCAAAGCCAGGGCAGTTGTCAGTGATTGGCAGGTCGTTATCAACTGTTTTTGGCACATGAATCGCCTGAACAGGGAAACCCATTTTTTCAGACAGCTGAGACACTTTATAACAGGTATCGGCTGAGTCACCACCACCGTTGTAGAAGAAATAGCCAATATTGTGAGCTTTGAATACTTCGATTAAACGCTCGTATTCGGCCTTGTTGTCTTCCAGGCTTTTCAGCTTGAAGCGGCAGGAACCAAAACCACCAGACGGTGTATTTTTTAATGCTGCGATATCTTCAGCAGATTCCAGGCTGGTATCAATCAGGTCTTCTTCCAGGGCACCGATGATGCCGTTACGGCCAGCATAAACATTGGCAATTTTGTCAGAATGTTTGCGGGCGGTTTCGATTACGCCACAGGCTGATGCGTTGATGACAGCTGTTACACCACCAGATTGGGCATAAAATGCATTTTTTGCGCTCATTTACTCGAACTCCTCATGTCCACATGTGTGGTTAATAAATTATTCTTTTGCGGGGTAATAGCCCCAATTTTGGGCTGAATAATGACTGAAGCTCGGATAATGCTCAAATCAAGCTTATTTATGGTCGCCAGAATTCAGCTTATTCTATCGCCTGACCCCTGACCCGTTGTGGGCCTTTTTCTTCTTCCATCTTCTGGTCACGGTCATGGTCCGCCTGTACCTGGAGCAGGGATATCAGGCAGTCACCGATATCATCATATTCATGGACACCGGTACCGTATTGCTGGTAGCCCCGGTAGAAGAACTGGGCACGGTACTTCTGCTGGCCGGTTTTAAAAATAACGTAATTACAGCCATCATAGCTCCACAGCATAACGGGGCATTCAGTGGTTTCACGATCCCCGGGATGCAGGCGAATTTCCGCATCGGCATATTGCAGTTCGATACTATGATCATTGCCCCAGCGTTCTCTTAACGTGGATTCAACGGTCCAGATTTCGGTATCAGTGAAGTCGTTAATATTTGCCATGATGCATTACCTCAGAACAGGGTCTGGGAGGATACCGCAAAATGACGAGAATTTCATGTGCCAGGAAGAGGGAAATTTATGGATATAAAACAAAAAACCCGCAAGAAGCGGGTTTTTGTAAAGTGGAGAAAGCGGGTGGTTACTAGGGTGCGGTTCCAGCCAGGACTTCTCCGTTACCACTGATTATCTTGCTGCCATCGGCTGATGAAACTGTATATTCCGTGGCTAGTGCACTGGCATCAGGATTGATAAATGCTACGCTGGCGGTTCCAGTACAGGCGGCTGTAGCACCACCGCAGTTCCACTGACCAGCTGTCCCAAATTCAGAAACTGTAAATTGTGACAGGGCATTTAGATCCGCACTAAAGTCAACAGCATTATCCGCTGAGATTAAAGTCGAAGCTGTACCGTCATTAACAATGACATCGTATTTGGTCATTGTCTGGGATAGAAAGTTCATATCGACAAAGATGGTTTGAGTCAGTGCGACACCTGAGTTATCAGTAACGGATCCGCATAAATCACAGACATAGGTAGTTGTGGTTGCGGTATTTTGCAGGCTTCTAATGTAGGTTTCAGGTGTTAAGTTACTGGCATACACAAAAGTCAGACCCTGGTCAGGCGATTGAATGCTGGTGCCATCAACCGTGTTTAGCATTTGATCAGGATTAACGGCTGCAGATTCAAACAGGCTTGAGGGTGTTTGTGTGGTGGTCTGGCTGTCAGCGAGTTGTGTATCACCACTTGTACCAGTTTGCGCCAGGCTGCCTTCAAAAACGGGTGGAGGCGTCAAGGTTTCAATGGCCGTTGTATCAGAAGATGCAACATGGAAATACTGGTCGTTATTAAACAGCTGCTGGCCAGAATTATTATCAATGGCGACACTGCCATCGATGACGCCACCGTATAAGCCATCTGCCAGGTTATCAGCTGAACAGCTGCTGGCTTCACATAACATCAGGCCATAATGGGTGCCGCGGATACCAATCGTGGCAACCGTGGTACGAACCTTGTAGTTCTGCTTGTTTTTGTGGCCAATCAGACCGGTAATGGTTCTGAAGCCACCTTTGAGAAGTTCAAAAACACCACGTTCTGTGCCATCTTCAGCACCATTAAAGTTAAATTCAGCAATTTTAAATTCTGAATTTGGCTGTAGCGAAATCAGCGCACCATCTTTCAGACGAATCTGTGCCCGGCTATTGCTGGCTGTTTTCAGGGTGTCGCCACTCATTACATTTGAATGACGTGACAGACGACGTGTACTGCTGCGATTGGTTGCTTTCAGGTCGCCCTGGGCAATAATGACTTTGCCGATTACATCAACCGGGTCAGGCGTTGCTACTTTTTGTTTAGCTACTGCTCGTTGAGGCTGAGCTTTGCTTTTTTGAGTATTTGCTTTCGCGATTACAAACCTGGGTAAGCGTAATTTGTCACCCACATTCATGATCCGGGTCTTACCAGAGAAAATCTCAGGATTGGCCTTGACCAGTTCACGACGAAAACGAACCTGTTGTTTGGTATCACCGGGATACATATGACGCGCTATGGAATACACGGTATCACCTGATTTAACCATCCAGTGAGTGTTATTAATTACTTCAGCCTGCACTGGCAGTGATAGCATGGCCAGCCCGATGGCTGCGCTTACTGAAGTAATGAAAGTTTTGGTATTCATGTGTCGTACCTCTTGTTAATGGTTACATCCTATTTTTGTAGCTAGAATGCATAATTCAGGTTCAGGCTGAACTGGGTTCGGTTATACCTGAAGATTTCGACATTTGAGCGGTTTTCAGAATATGAGAATCTGGCATCAAGACGCCAGTCCCTTGTAAATAACCATAGCAAATTCAGGCTGGATGAAATGTGATCATCCTCTCGAATAGAGTTATTACTACTTAGTGAGTGAACACCGGCATATTTACTGGACTGGAAGGCACCGGAGAACTGCAGGGCTGTTTTGGGGCTTAATCCCAGGATAACACCGGCTCTAAGCCCCATCAGGTCACGTTCTGTGGTTGATAGTGCCGCCAGCAGGTCTTCCGAGGCTATTTCTGATCCGAAGTTCACACTGGCAAAAAATGTGGGGTTGAGCACCGTGGCCAGGCTATTGCTGTAGGTAAGGCTCAGGGCGTTCAGGCTGGAATTTTTAACAGGTATGTCAGGGTAGTCAAGTACCGCGTATTGTAAGGTGGTATTTAAGCTGGAGGTCTGGGTCGGGGCCAGGTGCCAGCTCAGGTTGAGCCCATTTAGTGTCCGGTAACTGTCACCATCCAGGTTATATTGCTGAGAAATAACTTCTGCCTTATATCGACTTTGTTTATGTAGTCGAGTGATGCCTGCCTGCAGGGTGGCTGTCAGGTTGTCAAACTGGTCTAAGTCGGTATTTTTTCTTAAGGTGCCTGTAATGGTGGCATTTGTGAGCCAGCCAGGCGCTACCGGGTGAGTGATTTGCCATGAGCCGGCAAGGTCAGTAAAGGTATCTTTCTGGCTCAGGCTGTCCGCGCTCAGTGTAGTGATAATGGTTTGTTCATCTTTGTCTGCACCACTGTTAATGTTGCTGTCACTGCCCATGGATAATTCAACGTAGCCGCTGGATGTGGTTTTATAACGGGCTTCTTTCAGGCGAATTTTATCAAGGAATAACTGGACTATTTCCCTTGCTTTTTTGGCGGGTCTTGATTTTAAGACTACTTCAAATTCCTGCCGTGCTCGGGCATATTCTTCAAGAATATAATAGCCCCTGGCCAGTTCCATCCGGGCAGTATGATCATTGGGGAAAAACAGCAATACCCGTTCCAGGGCAAACACACCTTCACTGGCATGGCCTGTATCTATGGCTGAAACACC
>JAOUQA010000393.1 GCA_029879605.1 Gammaproteobacteria bacterium | reverse complement strand
GTTTGATAAAGATGATGTTGAAGCCATAGGCCTGGTGAAATTCGATTTCCTGGGTCTGCGAACACTTACAGTCATAGACTGGGCGGTACAAAATATTAAGGCCCGTTATCCAGAACAGAATGCACTGGATGTAAACCTGCTACCACTGGATGACCAGGATGCTTTTGTCCTGTTAAAGAAATCTGAAACCACGGCGGTGTTCCAGCTTGAATCCAGTGGTATGAAAGATTTAATCAAGCGTCTGCAACCGGATTGTTTTGAAGACATCATCGCATTAGTCGCCCTGTTCCGTCCCGGTCCATTACAGTCGGGCATGGTGGATGACTTTATTAATCGTAAGCATGGACGTGCGGCAGTTGAATATCCCCATCCTGACCTGGAACCAATTCTAAAACCCACCTATGGTGTCATTCTGTACCAGGAACAGGTTATGCAGATTGCCCAGGTGCTGGCGGGTTACTCACTGGGTGCGGCGGATATGTTGCGTCGAGCCATGGGTAAAAAGAAACCGGAAGAAATGGCACGGCAGGGTGAGATATTTCGAGCAGGTGCTGTTGAACGTGGTGTTGATGAAAAAACCGCGACCTATATTTTTGACCTGATGGAAAAATTTGCCGGTTATGGTTTTAATAAATCACATTCAGCGGCTTATGCTTTATTGTCTTACCAGACCTGCTGGCTGAAATCCCATTATCCTGCTGAGTTTATGGCTGCCGTATTATCAGCGGATATGGATAACACCGATAAAGTGGTGGTGTTAATCGAAGACTGTCATCGCATGGAACTGGATGTGTTACCGCCGGATATTAATCGTTCTATTTTTAAATTCAGCGTACCCAATGATGCCCAGGTGTTATACGGGCTGGGCGCAATTAAGGGAGTGGGTGAGGCAGCGCTACTGGGAATTATTGAAGAGCGCAAGGAAAATGGACCTTATAAAGACTTGTATGATTTCTGTTGCCGTGTTGATAGCCGCAAAGTAAACAAGCGCGTGCTGGAAGCCTTAATTCGTGCCGGGGCGTTAGATAACCTGGGGCCTAATCGCGCCAGCCTGATGGCGCGCCTGCAGGATGCTTTACAGATTGCAGAGCAGCATCAGAAAAATATTCAAGCGGGGCAGGATGATTTATTTGGTGCGGCCACAGAAGAAGAAAGTATTGCTCCTGTTAACGAAATCACCATTGATGAATGGGATGAAGAACAGCGGTTAATTTTTGAAAAAGAAACCCTGGGTTTATATTTAACCGGTCATCCGATTGAACGTTATGAACAGGAATTAAGAAAATTCACGGATTGTCCACTGGGTGAGCTTGAATCCCTGGTTGGCCCGGCAGAGCCGGGTAATTACGCGGCACGTCGTAATAGCAAGGAATTTAAACTGGCCGGGTTAATGATTGGTATGCGAGTACGTAAAACCAAAACCGGCAATAAAATTGTTTCTGCTGTTTTAGATGACAGAACTGCTCGCATCGAGGTGAGAATTTTTGAAGAAAAATTTGAACAGTACGGCCACCTGTTAAATAAAGATAAACTGATTATTGTTGAAGGTAAGGTGGCTTACGATGATTATTTTGGCGGCTATCGTATCACTGCCGATAATATTTATGACATCACGGAAGCTCGTCAACGATTTGCCCAGCGACTGGAAATCAAAGTTGATGAAACAAAAGCGGCTAATGGTTTTCTGAAAAGCCTGAGTTCTGTTTTACAGCCATTCAGAGAAGGTGACTGCCCGGTGTGGGTTAATTACATGAAAACAGATGCAAGTGCCGTGTTGTCATTAGGTGATGAATGGAAAGTTCAGCCTACCGATGAACTCATTAATCGACTCAATGATCTGGTGGGTGATGAAATGGTGAAGGTAATTTATTAAATATAAATAAATACCAGGGCCAGAGATTAATAGTTGCTGTAATTAAGGTTATATTTGAAATTAAATTAAAATTTAATCTGCGTTAATTTGCAGATGTATATTTTTTAATTTCATTTTTCTCTTTCAGGTCGTTTTATCAGTACGTACACAGCACCGGTGCCACCATCCCTGGGTTGTGCTGTAACAAATGCCAGTACTTCTGGAATATTCTGTAACCATTTATTGACCAGTGCTTTTAAAACAGGTCGTCCATCTTCAGAGTTGTATCCCTTGCCGTGAACAATACATACCAGTTTATGATTTTGCTGTTGTGCTATTTTTATAAAACTTAGTAATGTTTTGCGTGCCTGGTCACGGGTTCGACCGTGCAGGTCAATTTTGTCTTCTACTGGTACTTTTCCATTGCGAATCTGCTTTATTAAAGAGGTCTGTATGCCGGGGCGGACAAATTCCAGGAAATCACCACAGTCAGGTACAAAATCATCGCTCAATGTATCTTCAATGACTGTTTCCTGCGAAATCTGTTTTTTTATGATGGGTCTGGCTGGCCTGTGAGAACCTATTTTATCATGTTCAATCGGTGTGACATTCGCCATGGCCTGTTTGAAAAGTTCGTAATCGTCGTTGTCGTTAAAATCTGACATAAATCTTACTTGCAGTTACCGCTTATGTTTATATAGTATCCATGAATTAATTACTGGGTGCTATATGCTGTGAATATTTTATTAAGCAATGATGATGGTTATCTCGCTCCAGGACTAAGTATTTTAGCAGACTCATTAGCAAAACTGGGCAATTTGACCGTTGTGGCACCCGATCGAAATCGTAGTGCTGCGAGCAATTC
>JAOUQA010000391.1 GCA_029879605.1 Gammaproteobacteria bacterium | reverse complement strand
GTCGCCTTGCCCGGAGCACCTGTATAGCACCCAGACAAAGCAAAAACAGACAACCTGGATTCAATTTGATCCCCGTGTTAACTGGTTAGTCGATCAACTGAAACAGTTCAATAATGAAAAAGTACTGGTGATAGCTGCCCATGCTGAAACCGCGCTGGATTTAACCCAGCATTTAAAAACCCGTGCCGGTATCCATGCCGCAGTCTTCCATGAAAACATGAGCATTGTTGAACGGGATCGGGCCGCTGCTTTTTTTGCCAACCAGGAAGATGGCGCACAGGTTCTGGTCTGTTCCGAAATCGGTAGTGAAGGTCGCAACTTTCAGTTTGCCCATCACCTGGTATTATTTGATTTACCCTTGAATCCTGACCTGCTGGAACAACGCATTGGCCGACTGGATCGTATCGGCCAGACACAGACGATTCAGATACATGTACCCTTTCTGCAAAACAGTGCACAACAGATCATGTTCAACTGGTACAACCAGGGTCTGAATGCATTTACCCATACCTGTCCTGCCGGTCACAGTGTTTTTGTACAACTGAAAGACTCGCTCATCAATGCACTGGTTAACAACCAGCCAGACATCACTGATTTAATTACCCGTACCAGCCAGGTACACCATGAACTGAATGAAGCCATGCACCGCGGCAGAGACATTTTACTGGAATACAATTCCTGCCGCAGTGATGTCGCCAATGCATTAAAAGAAGATGCATTGAGACAGGATACTGCCAGCAGCCTTTATGATTACATGGATAAAATTTTTGACTGTTTCAATATTAATTTCGAACTACTGGGCAACCAGCGTTATTTTATTGAACCCAGTGATCACATGATTAGCAGTTTCCCCGGCCTGTCCGAAGACGGTATGAATATTACTTTTGACAGGGACACGGCACTCAGCAATGAAGACGCACAGTTTCTTACCTGGGAACACCCGCTTGTTATTAATGCCATGGACATGGTGCTGACCAATGAAAACGGCAACACCGCTGTTACAGCTATCGAATATAAAAAAGCCAGGCCCGGCACCCTGTTACTGGAATGTTTATTTATACTGGAAGCCTCATCCAGCAATGAACTCCAGTCACGTCGATACCTGCCGCCAACAACAATGCGGATCGTACTCGATGAACATGGCAAAAATCACGAAGCCGAACTACAACATTATTACATCAGCCAGTCACAACTACCTGTGGACAAAGAAACCGCCAGTCAGATCATCCAGGCTAAACAGGCCGAAATTAAATCCCTGATTAAACAATGCACTGACATTGCACAACAACAGGCACCCGACATACTGGCTGATGCCCATCAGCAGACGCAACAGACACTGGAAAAAGAAATCAACCGGTTAAAAGCCCTGAAACAGATTAATCCCAGTGTACGCGATGAAGAAATTAAATTCTTTGAACAACAATGGCAGGCGCTGACACTGGCACTGGATTCCGCCAGCCTGAAGCTGGATGCCTTAAGGGTTATTGTTGCGACCTGACACTTGATAGTTAAAATGTTATTTCCGACCAATATGACATTTTATTTTTTTGATGGTTATCCAGGTTTTAAAATTCCTGGACATATCTAAGCCGGTCAAATTTGATATATGTCATTACTTTTCGCCCTATACCATGACAAGTTAACGCCCATTACTTCCGGGACACGAACTGAATGCTATGGCTTTATCCGATTACGTAAATACGTTTGGCCAGCATATGCTGCGCCAGTATGGCGAGCGGGTACATAAAATTACCATCAATGCCGGTTTCACCTGCCCCAACCGGGATGGCAGCAAGGGCATTGGGGGTTGTACGTTCTGTAATAATTCATCTTTTAATCCCGGTGAAAAACAGTCGATTTCTATTCCTTCACAGTTAAATAACGGTAAGGCAGTTATTTCCAGGCGCACCGGCGCGCAGCGTTACCTGGCTTATTTCCAGGCTTATACCAACACCTATGCCGATGTTGACTACCTGGCACAACAGTATGAGCAGGCACTGGCAGAAGATAATATCATCGGCCTGTCAATTGGCACCCGCCCCGACTGCGTACCCGATGAAGTTCTTGATTTATTATGTTACTACCGTGACCAGGGCCATGAAGTCTGGCTGGAACTGGGCCTGCAATCTTCACACGACAAAACCCTTGAGAAAATTAACCGGGGGCATGGCTTGGCAGAATATATTCAGGCGATAAAGGCCAGCCAGACACGAAACCTGCCGGTATGCACTCATCTTATTCTAGGTTTACCCGGTGAAACTTATGAGATGAACCAGCAGACATTAATGCAGGTCATCGACCTGGGTGTTGAAGGTTTAAAGCTACACCCACTGCACGTGGTCAAAGGCACACAACTGGCACGGCAATGGAAAAACAATGACTATGAACCATTGCAGATGGATGCGTATATTGAAAGAGCCGTTAATTTAATTGAACTAACACCCGCGGATATTATTTATCACCGGGTCACGGGTACAGCGCAACGTGAGATTTTACTGGCACCGGACTGGTGTTGTAAGAAATGGGCAGTCATTAATGGCATAGAAGCAGAATTTAAAAAACGTAATACTCGCCAGGGAACACATGACTCAAATACAAAATCACAAGATGAATTTTTACCAAAGGTTGTTAATCAATAATGGAACTGGTCTGTCCTGCAGGTAACCTGCCTTCTTTAAAAGCGGCCATTGATAATGGCGCCGACGCTGTTTACATTGGTT
>JAOUQA010000392.1 GCA_029879605.1 Gammaproteobacteria bacterium | reverse complement strand
ATCGTCAATCGCTGGCGCAAAACCAATGGCATGATCTGGTCATCATCCGACTCGCAAATTAATGGCGATTAGTCCTCATTTCACCCAAACAGGTTAGTAAAACCTTAATTTATTAGCTATTTTACTCTACAGGCAAAATTTGTGACTACAATCTAGATATCAGGATACACCAATGGACCCCGTAGATAAGGCAATGAACAAACCAGATTCTTCACAGCCTCGAACAAGAAAAAAAACAATTATGGCTACACATAAAGATGTTTCAATCATTATTGTCGACGATATGCAATTTAGCAGGGTAGTTGTACAGGCGGCTCTCAAAAAAGCGGGGTATAGCAATATACGTGTCGCTGAAAGCGCCGAGGTTGCACTGACCATGCTCGATGAACAACCAGCTGATGTGGTCCTTGCCGACTGGGTCATGCCTGGTATGGACGGACTTGAACTGACTGAAAAAATACGTCAGCGAGATGAAGAAAAAGGTTTCTATACGGCTGTCATACTCTTTACGGCCCAGGAAGGTATCGAACCGCTGGTGGAAGCATTCAATAGAGGTATTGATGATTACATCAGTAAACCACCTAATCCACATGAACTGGCCGCCAGGGTAAATGCTGCTGCACGTATTGCCTCACTGCAGAATGACCTGCTTGAAACCTCACACCAGCTTGAAGATACCATTAAGCAACTCGAAGAAATGGCGCTCACTGACCCGTTAACCGGGGTTGCCAACCGTCGCCTGACAACCAAGCAACTGGAAATGCACCTGTTAGATGCCTCTGCCCGACGTGGTGGTGTCTGCTTTGTTATGCTGGATATTGACCATTTCAAACAGATCAATGATACCTATGGTCATGATGTAGGTGATGAAGTCCTGGTCAGTTTTACCCGGCGCTTACGCCGTACAGTGCGCCCCACAGACCTGGTTGCTCGTATGGGCGGTGAAGAATTTGGCGTCATTATGCATTATACCCGTGCCGAGAATTATAAAATTAGCTCACTGACCCGGGTTCTCACCAGCATCAATTCACGCCCCTTCAAGACTTCTGCCGGAGATATACCCATTACTGCGTCTATCGGTGTTTATTTCTATGATGGTACAGGTGATATGCCTTCTGTCTTAAAAATGATCAAGGCTGCTGATGAAAAGCTCTACGAGGCAAAAAACAATGGACGCAACCAGATTGCCAGCTAGAACATATCTTTAAGCACAAAAAAGCCCTGTTTTAACAGGGCTTTTTTATGTGGAACAGTTACTGTATTCAGGATGCCGCAGAGACCGCTTCATCAATCATTTTCTGTAACTCACCCTTCTCAAACATTTCCAGGGTAATATCGCAGCCACCGATTAACTCACCATTAATATACACCTGTGGGAAAGTTGGCCAGTCGGCATAACGGGGCAGATTTTCAAATATTTCTGCATCAGCCAGCACATTGCAATAACCAAACTCTTTACCACACTGTTTAAGCGCTTCTGCAGTACGGCTGGAAAAACCACAGGAAGGAAACTGTGGCGTACCCTTCATAAAAATAAAGACAGGGTGTTTTTTCACCGCCTCATCTATTCGATCCATTACATCCATACATCACCTCTAAAATCAAATTGTGAATTTTATATGGAGCTGATCTTAGCAATTTCAAGTGTTCAATTACACTTAATAATCTACGGAATAGACCTGGCTAAGGGCTGGCAATCACAGCGTAGGCATCTGACATACGCTTCTGATTAATATAATCCAGTAAATTCTGCTGGCTCACCAGTCCCACCTGGCCAGCGACCAGCTTACCGTTGGGATCAATAATATACGTTGTTGGCAGGGCAAAAACCCGACCCAGGGGTGTTGCCGGAACTGGCATGCTTAATAAAACGGGATAATTAATCCTGTGCTGCTCAACAAAGGTTTTCAGTTCTGCTGGATTGATAGATTCAAAATTAATCCCTACCACCACGATATCCTGGTCCTGGCTATCATTATGCATCGACACCAGGTCGGGGAGTTCCTTACGACAGGTTTTACACCAGGTAGCCCAGTAATTCACCACCAGCCACTTACCACGATACTGCTCCAGCGACTGCATCTTTCCATTCAGATCCGGCAACTGGTAATCCACTGCCCAGGCCTGCGGCCCGATCAACATTAAAACAAGTGCTACGATAACTGGTAACTTAAACATTATCATTTACCCCTGTATCCAGAAAAGAACACCCCTGAAATCGCACGCTATCAGGGGAAAAACAGCTTCCTGCCGGTTTACACAACTGGTTATTTATTTCTGAATTAATTGAACACATTTAATTTTTGTGTGTTGTTGCAATTTTAACCAGAAAAAAACGAATACGACTGTCCACTTTTTCATTGATCTTCCTTCTTTTTACATAACCATCCCTGGCCAGATGGCCAGGGATGTCACTTCACTACTACCTGCAATCTATGGCAGCATGTTAATCACTCGACGAGTGGGTGGATTCAGGGCAATACCCAGGTTCACATCCAGCGCCGCTTTAACCACGTTTTGCAGATCCTGGTTTATCAGGCCGGGGATTGCTGCAAATTTAACTTTATCTTCATCTGAAATATCAGCAAACAACGCACCCAGCATGAAGTAAGGATCCAGGTAACTGATGACCAGCTTGTCACCCATCGTCTTAACGGTGATCTCACAGGGCAGTGCATTCACATGATGTAAACCGGTACCCATGGCCATCTTGGCGTACT
>JAOUQA010000389.1 GCA_029879605.1 Gammaproteobacteria bacterium | reverse complement strand
GTAGACCCTGTATAAGGCAGTTAAAAGAAAGGATAACTCACAGTTTTTATCTTGAGCCATTCGAATCAGGTGATATATATGAGTATTTAAATTTTAGAATGAGGGCCGTTGGTTATAGAGGGCCAGATATATTTAATAAAAAGATTGCAGACAATATCGAAAAGGAATCCAAAGGGTTAACAAGAAGAATAAATATTATAGCAGACAAAGCATTGCTGGCAGCATTCTCAGATGGAGATTATGGTGTTGATAAAAAACATATATTAATTGCAGCAAAAGATAGTGAGTATGGTCGTGTAATTGGAAGAAGAATTTATTTGTCATGGTTATTAGTAGTGTTAGTGGCAGCTGTTGCATTTTGGGCAGGCTCTTTTATGGCAACTAAGAATGATAATGGAAGTGATAAAAATACTGGGTTAGTAGATAAAGGCAGTCAGGTAGTAGCCTTAGAAGATGGATTACAAAAAGAGGAGTCTGGGTTAGATAATTATTTAAATACGAGAATGAAAGATACATTGCTGTGGATAAATAGTATAGACAGAGAAAAATTTTCTATACAGCTGGCAATTGTAAAGGTTAAGAGTAAGGATAAATTATTAATGTTAGTGGATAGTGTAAAAGCGAAGTTAGATATTCATGAGGTATATATTTATAAAGGAAAAATGAGAGGGAGCGAGGTTTACAGTGTTTTATACGGTGCTTTTGAAGATTGGGGTGGAGCAAGTAAACAGCTATCAGATTTGCCAGAGGAATTAAGAAGTAACAGGCCGTATATTAGGAATATTAGCGATATCAAGCGCAGTTTAAAAGTAGATTGATTAAGTTTTCTGTTGTTCCTGGAGAGGAATTAAATGAATTTGGTTAAAAGAATAAACAAGATATTTATTTTAGCGACTCTGTTATTTGGAGTTGCATGCGGTCCAACACGACCGCCTGAACAGTCAGAAGGACATATAAGCAGTAAAGACTATGCGAGTATAGATAAAATTCCTGATGCGGTTAGCTATCAGACGCTGCTACCTAAACCAGAAAAGAGAGTTAAGCTGGAAACTTATACGGTGATTGTGAGTAATGTGCCTGTAAAAGAACTTTTATTTTCGATGGCAAGGGATGCAAAGATAAATTTAGATATTTATGAAAATATTAATGGAAGAGTGACCCTTAATGCAATTGATCAGACTATGCCTCAGATTCTAGAGCGTATAAGTCAGCAGGTAAGTATTCGGTATGAAATAAATAGCGGCACATTGAAAGTGCAGGCAGATACGCCATTTCTCAGAAATTATAGAATCGATTATGTAAATATGTCGAGAGAATCTAAAGGAACAGTAAGTGTAGCGACTACGTTAGGCTCAACTGGTCAGGGAAGTATTGGTGAGAAAACTGAAAATTCAGGAGGAAGTAATAATAGTGGAAATGGTAATAGTTCATTAATGGAAGTAAATAATTATTCAGATAATAAATTCTGGGATACGTTGGAAAAGAATATTAATCTACTTATTTATGATATTGATGATGAAGGAAGGAAAACCAGTGATCATGTCATTATAAACAAAGAAACAGGTGTAATAGCAATTAGGGCAACGCAAAAGCAGCATAATTCGATACAGGAATTTTTAGACATAGTTTTAAGTAGTGCAAGAAGACAGGTATTAATAGAGGCGACGATCGCCGAAATAAAACTTAGTGACAGGTATCAGGCAGGTGTTGACTGGACTTTACTGGCAAGTGATCCATTGAACGGGGTAGGAGTGGTGACTGATTTCAGGAATGGCAATCTTGGGCAGACGCCATTTTCTACAATCACGATTGCAGATACATTAAGTGATGGAGACCAGATGAATGTAACGATAAAGGCATTAGAGCAGTTCGGAGATGTAAAAGTACTGTCAAGTCCTAAAGTAATGGCTATTAATAATCAGCCGGCAATGCTGAAGGTAGTAGATAATTTTGTTTATTTTGAGATGGAAGTGGATTCTTCAATAAGTACAAATGCAGCAATAACAACTTTTGATACTGAAGTAAAGACGGTGCCTGTAGGATTTGTTATGTCTGTGACACCTCATATAAGTGAAAATGATGTGGTTACGCTAAATGTGAGGCCAACAATTTCGAGGATAATAGATAAAGTGGTAGACCCTAATCCTGAGTTTAAGAAAGTTGATGTTGTTAGCGAGGTTCCTGTAATACAGGTTAGGGAGATTGAATCAGTGCTTCAGGTTAATAGTGGAGACACGGCTGTAATAGGTGGATTAATGCAGGACACTGTTAACGATTCTAGTTCAGGAATCCCATTTTTGTCAAAAATACCAATTATAGGCGGTTTATTTTCATATAAAGATGATATCAGGGAAAAGTCAGAGCTGGTTATTTTTATAAAACCAGTTGTAGTTAAACATGCAAGTTTAATTGGGGATTTAAGTGAGTACCGTAAATTCCTGCCTGATTATAAGGAAGTAGATTTAAACAGATCGGTAGAACAGTAGAGTTAGATAATGAGTTTATTACTTGATGCATTAAAGAAAGTAGAACGAAATAAGCAGATTATATCTGTTTCGTCAGGCTCTAATTATGAGGATAGCGAGGATCAGGAAGTTAACCTTGATCTCGATCTGGTTGATGACGGTGAAAATGATAGTGCCGGGTATAAGGAAAATCTTAAAGTGGATTTAAGTAAGCGAATTTCGGCAAAAGATAATGAGATAGAGCAGGGAAAAGATGAT
>JAOUQA010000390.1 GCA_029879605.1 Gammaproteobacteria bacterium | reverse complement strand
CATGTATCGCCTATTCTTTCCATCTGCCGTGGAATAATATCGAACAATAACATCTTCAGAATTCCATTCGAGTATGTATGGATTACTGTCAAATGTTTTCATTAGTTCCAGTTCCCACGATGAAAGATACCGTATCTTATTAATGTCTCCCCGATACTTTTCTGGATGTTTGGGTATAAATTGTCCTTGTGTCAATGCCATATGATTATTTAGATTAATATCATTGACATTATTTTTATCTCATAATATATTATGGTATGAAAATGGAACTATATAAATGACTGGAATACCAGTGGTGGATTACTTCATGGGTGAAATTGCGAATTCTCAATATCACCTGTCTCAATATTTAAAATCAAGTGATTGTGTTTTTTGTATGCCATGTTTTATGTTATTAGTAGATGGCAATGAAGCATTCAATGACGCCATGGCGTCCAAATATATCGAACTACTTGGATATGACACAGGCATGTTTGTCACATTTAAGTTGACAGAGTTGGGCAAACAATATTTGGAATTTCAACTATTATGAAAACTGATCAACAACACAATATTAGTTTAGTTAATTATGTTATATATTTAATGAAACGCGACATCGAGTTGTTTTCTGAATGGCATCATATTCCCCTTACATTGATCAATGCTACTTTAATTTGTGAAAATGAATACTTTTTACAATTTTTTGATATTGATAAACGAATAAAAATGTCTCTCGGTTCGGTATATGTGTTTATGCGACCAACAGAAGAATGTAAAGAATATGTTAAGTTATTAAATATATGAATAAACAACAATACTACACCGTAACATTCAAACACTCGAATAATAGACGTCTAACCGCCACAGTAGATAGTTTGGATGATTTTTTTGCATTTGATATGAGGCATCGAGGCAAATATTTCTTTAATCAGCACATGGAAGTGATTAACATGTATGAAAATACAAAAGATGATATGTATTTTTACCATGGTAATTATAGATATAATCATGATAATATTAAAAGTGTCTATTTTTATAAAATCGAATTGACTGAAGAACTGTCATACATTATCAATATGTATGAACTGGCCATTAATTCACATCACGAATTTGATATTCACGATAATTATCAGATGTACATTAAACACCCAAATTTCGAAATACTATATAGAACTATCATTAAATCACAATGCAATGTTACTGCTGATGTATTAGAAGCAATGATTAACTTATGACCAACCGCTTGTGATAAAGGGTCTATTGCGTTCCTTTGTGCCTGTCCGTGATTTCACATAATGGACATCAACATGTAATAAAAAAGCATCCGTATCAAGTGTATCTTCTGGATCAGAAGGATCTCTATATACACGACCAACAATAACCGAATCAGGTTCTATCTCACCGTTAATGCCTATAATAACCATGTCATCATCGTTTGTTATTTGGTGTTCGTATTGCGCTCCAACAGTCTGCACAGACGATAATACTGTTTCAGATGAGAATGTTCCTGCTCCATATCCTTTCGCTATGGAATATTCAATAAACCATTTCATATTTCCTGTGGGTGTTGCTGCATTATTTGACCAATGTACATGAAAGAATGCATTGGTATTTGGTTTAATGCCATGTTGTATATGAACAGTAAAATAACCAGATTCGATTTGCCCGCCATTCTCGAAAGCATGAAGACTATAATTATTTCTGAATGTTTTTAATACTGGTGCGGCAGAAGTCGAAACATGTTCGAGATTCATTCCACTCACGATATAGTCATCATAGACATCATCAAAAGAAAATACTTTCTTCAGAAGATTTGATAACTTCGAACGATACGTTTTTCCGTTTGTATTTCCCAGCAATAGTTCACTGTCATCTACCGGAGTAGTCGTTTCTGTAAAATCTTTAATTTGTTTAGTTGTCATAATATGCCTTATTTTTATTTATTAGCCAATTACATAATTACCTTCATGATCGACAAGAATATTTCCAAACTCATCTCCTATGAATGAATGTTCTAATGATGGGAATTTATAATCTATATCATTATATATCACTGTTATTGTTATGATGTTGTTAGAACTATCAGTTTGAATCATTTCCGAATTAGATATACTTCCCAAATAGCAATGTTTTAATTCGAATTCTTCCACTATATCCTCATCAACGGAATAACATTTAACACCAATCTGAAAAAAAGTATCTTCTGTCGAATGTGCGTTTACTGCTGTCTGTCTTTTTACTTGTTCGATTAATGCTCTGCTCACCAATGAAGAATTATCATCAAAAAATGATATGGATATTTCCTGATATTCTATTCTGGTTGATGATTCAAATTTCAATCCTTTGTTTCGTACTTCATATCTATTAAAATTTAGTGTCGGGCGTTCAATACTCTGAACCTGTCTACCAAGTATGTTTCCATAATTCTCTGACATGCCATAAAAAGACACGTAAAACGAATCTACTTTTTTGTTTGCTAATGGGCGAGATATCAAATTTTGTATTGGCATTATCTCACCGGAGTAGTTTGATCAACACTGAATGTGCCAAGTGAGACGTTTTGGTTCGTGTTATCATTAATTGATATTTCGATATCATGTATAATACTGTCAACTTCGACCTGTGGGAAATCGAGAAAGAAGTCAAACATAAAACTCAAACTATAAATTATTGTTCGTTCATCAATTCCTGCCGGTAAATTTTGTTCTGTGTTAATTGAAAGTAGTTCTACTTCTGTGATGTAA
>JAOUQA010000388.1 GCA_029879605.1 Gammaproteobacteria bacterium | reverse complement strand
ATTACACCGTAAGGCTTGTTAAATAAAATTAATGACATGAATTAATTTTACATGGATTTGGGATTAGCTAATATGGCCAGGCAAAAATATACCCCGGCCAGGTAATTGGTCGAGGTACTATTGGTAGATTTATATTGAAAGATTTAGTGCTGAGTACTGCTTATTTGATTATCAGGGATATTACCCAATTTAATCTCAGTTGCATGCTGTCCTTTTGGACCTGCAGTGACTTCATACTCTACGACTTGTCCTTTTTTCAGGGTTTTATAACCTTCCATAGTAATCACCGAGAAATGTGCGAAAATATCTTCTCCCCCTTCAGTTGGTGATATGAACCCGTAACCTTTACTGTTGCTAAACCACTTTACCGTGCCTATAGACATTGCTTCCTTAGCCTCCGTGTCATTGAAAAACATCAATTGATCCCATACATTCCAATGAGGTTAGAGTGAATATCCACAGAAAATGTGACATAAATACTCACACTATTGAAAGTACGATTACCAGTGATAAATATAGACAAAATTTAACAATCTGCACAAATTTTAATCATCAATTTAAAACCAGTATCACAAAAAAAGGTCTAATCAGTTAGAATTTGAATTATGAGTAAAGAGTTACAACAAATACCCGATAACGGGATAGATGACGGCGTTGCTGTACAAGAGGCCAAGCCTAAACTTAAGAAACCACCTATGTATAAGGTGATTATTCTTAATGATGATTACACGCCGATGGATTTTGTTGTGCATGTTCTCGAGGCATTTTTTAATTTATCACACGAAAAAGCTCAAAATATAATGTTAAATGTCCATACTCAAGGCAAAGGCGTCTGTGGCGTCTATACTCGTGATGTGGCTGAAACAAAAGTTGAGCAAGTAAACGAATATTCGAGACAGAATCAACATCCATTGTTAACCACAATGGAAGCTGATTCTTAACTTAAAGGCAGTACTAAGATGTTGGATAAAGAACTCGAGCAAACGCTAAACCAGGCATTTCGCGATGCACGAAATAATAACCATGAATTTATGACTGTTGAGCATTTATTGTTAGCGTTACTGGATAATAATGTATCAAAAGAAATTCTCGTCGCGTGTGGGGCTGATATTCCAGCCTTAAAACATGAGCTTGATACCTTTCTACAGGAAACGGTTCCTTTACTGCCACCTAATGATGATCGTGACACTCAACCTACCCTTGGTTTTCAACGTGTATTGCAACGTGCAGTTTTCCATGTACAGTCATCGGGTAAACAGGAAGTTTCAGCAGCGAATGTATTAGTGGCGATTTTCAGTGAACAAGAGTCCCAGGCCGTGTTTTTCCTCAAGAAACAGGATATTAGCCGCTTAGAAGTGGTCAATTATCTCTCGCATGGCATTAATCGTTTATCTTCAGAAGATGAAATGGACGAAGATATTGAGTTGTCTGATGAAGAGCAGGAATCAACCCAGCAAAACCCACTGACCCAGTACACTACAAACCTTAATGAACTGGCAGCATCTGGAAAAATTGACCCACTGATAGGACGTGCCGATGAAATAGAACGCACGATACAGGTTTTGTGTCGTCGTCGTAAAAATAATCCTCTGTTCGTTGGTGAAGCGGGCGTTGGTAAAACGGCACTAGCAGAAGGTCTGGCTAAGCGTATCGTTGAGAACGAAGTTCCTGATATTATCAAGGACTCCACCATCTATTCGCTTGATCTTGGTGCATTACTGGCGGGTACCAAGTATCGGGGTGATTTTGAAAAACGTTTCAAAGCGGTCATGACCCAGTTACGTAAAGAAGACAATGCCATTCTTTTCATCGATGAAATTCATACCATTATTGGGGCAGGCGCGGCTTCCGGTGGCGCCATGGATGCCTCGAACTTAATTAAACCTGTATTATCAAATGGTGAATTAAGATGTATTGGTTCTACCACTTACCAGGAATACCGTGGGATCTTTGAAAAAGATCGTGCCTTAGCGCGTCGTTTCCAGAAAATAGATGTTCCTGAGCCCACGGTTGAAGAATGCATTCAAATTCTGCAGGGCTTAAAAAGCCGCTTTGAAGAGCATCATGATGTTAAGTATACCCAGCCCGCATTACGTGGTGCAGCAGAGTTATCAGAACGCTATATTAATGATCGCCATTTACCCGACAAAGCAATCGATGTTATTGATGAAGCGGGGGCATACCAGCAATTACAGAACAGCTCCAAGCGTAAGAAAACCATTGGTATTAAAGAGATTGAAAATATCGTGGCTAAAATTGCCCGAATTCCGCCAAAAACGGTATCGACTGATGATATGGATACGTTGAAAAATCTTGAGCGGAACCTGAAACTTGTTATTTTTGGCCAGGATGAAGCGATTGACAGTTTAGCAACAGCCATTAAGCTCTCAAGAGCTGGGCTAGGGCATGAAGATAAACCCATTGGTTCGTTCCTCTTTGCTGGCCCCACCGGTGTCGGTAAAACAGAGGTGACGCGACAACTTGCCCGCATCATGGGTATTGAGTTAATTCGCTTTGATATGTCTGAGTATATGGAACGGCATACGGTTTCTCGCTTGATCGGTGCACCGCCAGGTTATGTCGGATATGACCAGGGCGGGTTATTGACCGAGGAAATTAATAAGCATCCACATGCCGTGTTATTGCTGGATGAAATTGAAAAGGCACACCCTGAAGTCTTTAATCTCTTACTCCAGGTAATGGATCACGGCACACTAACAGATAA
>JAOUQA010000387.1 GCA_029879605.1 Gammaproteobacteria bacterium | reverse complement strand
ACCTTCGCCGTGTAAAAAAATCAGATGATCGGCAAACCTCGCCGCAAGATTAATATCGTGCAGGCTCATAATTACTGCCTGGTTATTTTCCCTGGCGTACTGGCAAATATGATCAAGTAGTTTGACTTGGTAATTTAAATCCAGGTGGCTGTTAGGTTCATCCAGTAAAAGTATTTCCGGGTTTTGTGTAAGCAGGGTGGCGATGGCAACTCTCTGGCGTTCACCACCGGAGAGCTGGTTAGTCTGGCGATGTGCCATGTGTTGCAGTTCTACCTGTTCAAGTGCATTCATGGCCAGTTGTTTGTCCATTGCACTTTCCCATTGCCAGTTGGGTATATAGGGGTGACGCCCGATCAGGACTGTTTCAAGTATGCTGGTAGGAAAAGCATCTTCATGATGCTGTAACAGCAGGCCGATTTTTTGTGCAACCTGTTTGCGGTTCAGCTGTTTGATATTGTCCTGGTGAATAAATATTTCACCACCGTCTGCCTCGCGTAATCCGGCAAGAGTGTGGAGCAGTGTAGTCTTGCCTATGCCGTTACGACCAAGAATGGCCCATACCTGGCCCGGTTCGATAGTTAAGTTGAGTTTATTGCACACCTGGGTAGTGGCAATGCTGATATCGAGGTTTTGTATTTCAAGTAATGACATCAGGCTGTTTGTCGCTGGAAATTTCTGTTTAATAAAAATAAAAAGAATGGCACGCCAATAAATGCAGTAATAACGCCCACCGGTAACTGGTGTGGAGCAACAATAGTACGTGCCAGGGTATCTGATATAAGTAACAGGTTGCCACCAAGCAGGACAGAAGCGGGTATGAGTAAACGATGATCACTACCTGATAGCAAGCGCAGCATATGAGGTACGATTAAACCAATAAAACCAATACTGCCAGTCTGGGTCACGGCAAAAGCGGTGAGTAAAGAGGCCAGTAAAAATAAACTGATGCGTAATGAGGAAACAGAAACACCTAAAGCACTGGCCTGTAAATCGCCCCGGCTAAGAATGTTCAGTTGCCTGGCCAGGGCAAAACTGATTAATACACCGATGACAAGCACGATGAGTGGCGATAGCTCAATGTTGACATGATTAATATCGCCCATCAGCCAGAATAACATGCCGCGTAAAGGTTTATCCGGCGTGATAGATAGAATAAAGTTAATCATCGCGCCCCAGCCAGCGGCAATAACAACACCGGTGAGTAACAGGCGCGTGGGATTCCAGCTGCCTTTGCCGTGAGATAGTCCAAATACAAGTAGTATGGAAATTAGTGCGCCGATGAATGCGCTGCCCGAAAGCCAGCTGCCTGAAATACCAAGCAACATGGCAATTAAGGTAGCAACAGATGCGCCGCCAGAGACACCGAGTATGTAAGGGTCAGCCAGTGGATTGCGTAACAGAACCTGCATCAGTACACCGGCCAGTGATAACAGGCCGCCAGTAACAAAGGCGATGTAGGCGCGGGGTGCGCGCAGATCCCAGATAATGGTGTGGGCAATAGCAGGTTCATCCGAGGTGAAGGTCGCCCATATCTCTGAAATAGATAGCGAGATGCTGCCAGTAGTAAAAGCAGTCGCAAAAGTGATTATGCTTAGCATCAATAATGTAATAATTAAGGGAACCGGTCTAAGCATAATTAATGGTATTTTATAAATGGAACGCTGATTATAAGCCAGATACAATTTGAGTAACACTGCAGGGATGGTTTGCTGCTTATTAAACTGAATGTTAATTAAATAATGAATACAGGTGATGCGATGGGTTACAGGTTATCAAAAATATATACTCGAACCGGTGATAAAGGTACGACGGGTATGGCTGACGGTAGTCGTATCGAAAAAGACAGTCTTCGTATAGCAGCAATTGGTGATATTGATGAACTCAATAGCGTAATTGGCATGGTGCTTTCTAAATGTAAACCGGGCCTGGTGGCTGAGACCTTGTTAACAATCCAGCATGACCTGTTTAACCTGGGTGGTGAGCTGGCTATGCCCGGTTACGATGCATTAACCGATGAGCGAGTGCAATGGCTGGAGAAAACACTGGATGAAATGAATGAGTCGCTACCACCGTTAGAAGAATTTATTCTTCCCGGCGGTGGTGAAGCAGCCGCAAGCTGTCACCTGGCGAGATCTGTTTGCAGAAGAGCAGAAAGGATGCTGGTATCACTGGCAAAAGAATTTGATTACAACAGTGTTATAAAATCTTATGTTAATCGTTTGTCTGACTTGTTATTTGTTGCCTGTCGCGTTTTAAGTCATGAAGCCGGCGAGCCAGAGGTGTACTGGCAATCAGAACGATTAAAAAATAAATAATTTATTAAAATAATATTCCTATGTTTATATACGCATGGCTGATTTCAGTGATTTCAACAGTATCATCAACCGGGAAGTTGATAAATTCTGTTTTTAGACTGACATGACGTATGGCGTAGCCCATTTCAAAAGTAAGGCTCTGGTTTAAATTAATAATACCACCCAGCTGGTAACCGATAACAGGACTGCTGGCAACATTGCTTTGAGTTGTGTAGGTGGTTGAATAAGCCTGGGCCGATGAACCAAAGGTTGCGCCGGCAAATAAATTAAAAGAATCACCGACCGGTATTAAGTAGTCGATAGACCCTGTCAGTATGGCCAGTGCAAAGTCATCGTAGGTTGATATATTCATTGTTCCATTAAATCTGAAATTGCTACGGTAGATATCAACAAATAGGTTTAGGGCAGTTG
>JAOUQA010000042.1 GCA_029879605.1 Gammaproteobacteria bacterium | reverse complement strand
CATGTCGCACACTCCCTCTCCTCACCACCAGTACGCGCTGCTGATGCGTTCTCAATAAAAAATGGCGAAAATAACATGACAGCAAGAACACCACCAAGAGCAATGATCTTTTTATATTTTCTGGTATTTGATAGCGCGACAATCATGAGCTACCTTAATTGATAAACTGAAACCTTGTTATCCAGCATTTCCGCGACATACAAACGTTGCAGCTTGTCGACAAAAACACCTGAAGGCGTTGAAAATATTGTTGGAACCCCATTATCACCAAGCACATGGCTAAATCGGTGATGATTATCAAATATCTGAATAACACCCATATAGCTGTCACTCACATAAATTAGCCCTGAATCATCTATTGCCACACCTTTCGGCCGAAAGAACTGACCCGGCAAAACCCCCCAGCTACCAACATCAAGCACATATTCACCATTACTTTCGAAAACTTGAACGCGTGTATTTAATACATCTACAACATAGAGCTTATTGTCTTGTGATACAGCAAGAGTCGCCGGATATCGAAACATCCCTTTGTTTGCACCTTCCCCGCCCCAATAGTGTGATAAATTTCCATACTGATCGTAGGCCATTACTTGATGATTAGCATTTCCCGTTACAAATATCTGCTCACTTTTATTACCGATAGCCACGTCAATTGGACTTACTTCCTGCATCTGAAATATCGTTTTAAATGTTTTTATAACCTTGCCGCTTAGGTTAAAAATCTGCACCCTGTTATTCCCTTTGTCGGCGATAAACAATCTTTCATTAGCATCAATCGCAATACCTATTGGCCCCTGAAATTGCCCTGGCAACTCTCCTGTTTCTCCAAAACTTCTGAGATACTCTCCCTCCTTATTAAAAATAGCTATCCTGTCGTTTCCGCTATCAACAACATAAATAAATCCTGCCTCATCAACAACAACATCTGTTGGCAAACTTAATTCGCCATCTTCACCCAGAGTAACAACATATTCTATTGACTTAGTAGGTATTTCATCCGCGATAGCAAGCGGCACTATCAGAACCAATACTGAAACGAATAAAAAACATCTACTACTTACTATTAGGTGAATCATACGTCTCATTCCACCATGATCTTAGGTCTTTTTTCATTTGCTTCTGGTTTCCACTATTATCATCTATTTCCGATCCTGACTCTGGCTTATTGCTACCATGTGTACCTTTCAAATCAGTAATATAGAATTTTTTATATTTCTCAATTAATCCAACAATATTAAGATTGGTCAGGTCATCAATTCGCCGCTCAGAAAACCCCAGCTTGCGAAATGGGATAAAACTTTTCTTCTCATCAATATGACAATGACTGCATTTTCGACCATTAGCTCCAACATTCATGTGATATCGTTTTTTTAATGCCTCCTTATCAGTACTGGAGAGACTATCCTTGACCATCTCAAACTCAACAAGAGCAGGGTCGCCTGGTGCAATCTCAAGCAGTATTTCCTCATTTCCATTTTTCTTATAGGCTACAATCTTGGAAAAATAGTCATCAGTTTGCACCAGATCACCACTATCAGGATCATAATCTATACCAAAAGGCTTCCCCTTGACCTCAATACCTGTGTAATTCAGCCATCTTAACTCGATATCTTTGTCTGCTACCTTATTCTCGTCCACGTGACATGTGAGACACCCTGCAAACTGGGTATGCATATTCATCAACGTCCTGATCATAGGAGACTTCGAGTGCGGAAAATCTCCATGGCAGTGAAAACATATGTTTTTTTCTCCCTTTATGGGCTGGAAGTTATCAGGTAAATTATGAAAATGCCGAGTTCGCTCTGCGTTGCGCTCTTCACTCAAGATAGTCACAATCTCCGGCTCCTCTTTCTTGAAATCAACACCAAATAACCCACTAATAGCAACAGCCAACTCGATTATCAGTGCCGCTATGATGCTCAACAGTATGATCGCAGTAATAAATGCAATAGCAGGATGATCACGTCGCATACCTGTCAGGCTGAAAGGATCATTAGTGAACCCTCCAGGAAGCTTTGCCTTATGATCAATAATAATAAGGATAGCTATACCCAGCATAAAAAATAATACTACTGCAGCAACAATTATTATGGTTGCCTGCGACCCTACTTCATGCATCAGTCACCCTCCTCATTGACCTGTATGACTCAACAATAACCAGATCACATAACTACCCAATACCATAAGAATCAGGATTATTGCCAATGAGCTATAAGCCACAAACTTCTGCCAGGGCGTTAATGGCTTAATCATGATGCACCTTTTGATAAAATAGTTTCATTATCAATTAACCCATCATCATTAGATAAACCACGGCTATCAAGTATATCCTGAAGATGTTTTCGCTCTTCTGGTATCTCTACCAGATTTCTCAGGTACTCAAGGAAATGCTCCTCAATCTGGTGCTCACGGGTGATTTTTCCTGTCAAAAAAGTCCATTGCATCGGAAAGCGTCCAGGCGCTAAATGAACGTTATACCAATGCCAAAAAGCAATCACTAATAATGCCAGTAATGCCTCATGTGGATGCGACAAACGCATAAGCTCCTGAAAATTTGAAACCATGGATGCAGGCAATATACTTGCCCAGAACTCCGGAAACAGAAACGAAGATCCAGATATAACCATCACCATATTGCCAAAACCAGCAGCAAAATAATGAATTTTCTGTTTGTACATATATTTATCCATCTCAGGACGCTGGTCACGTTGATTCGCAGAGTAAAGCATGTCCTCCTTGAAATCCCTGAAATCTTTAAATAATGGGATTATTGTTCGTCTGATATCAAAGCGTCCGTTTTTAATTTCCCACAATGGCTTTATCGTAATAGTCAGCAAGTGATAAATCATGCTAGCAATCATGATTACGGCCAAAGTGCGATGAATAATACGCGTCACCTCGACACCGCCTAAAACCATATTAAAGGGCTCTGCCCATATGGCTTCAATAAAATGAATAGGGAGACCAGTAAATGCCAATGCCAGAAACGTTGAAAATGTCAGCATATGCTGAATACGAATATGAATAGAATAACGTGGCAAATCACCTAGCGGGTTGGAAACAACATTTTTCTGCAAAAACACCCTGTCATCCGGCATATTTGCGATAACACGCTCAATCTCATCTCGCTCACTATCGCTTACCTTATTTTGCCTCATACAGGTATCGATAACGTCTCTAGCATGTTCTGATAACTTCATTACTTCACCTTACAAGTGTATAGATTTTGGATATCATTCAACACGACCTCTACCTCTTCGACTCTTTCGTCGCCAGGTGCTACCATGAGACAGTCTCCATGCAATACCATCACGCCGCCTTCCTATAGTCTCCAGAAGTGACATCCCAACCAGCATAACAATGACAGCAACACCCACAATGTTATAGATCATCTCTGCATAATACTTGAACAAGTTATCTTCCTGTTTACTACTGGGATGAGGATCAAGTGCTGCATAATTCTCATCCGCAAAAGTATGACAACGCTGACAGGTCTCTACTTTATTGCTAATATGCGTAGGTGATTCAGGATCACGTGACGGGCGTATTTCGTGCACACTTCTAAAATAATCCTTCTGCCTTGCATGACAATCAAGACAACTTGCAGTTTTTCCAAAACCCAATCGTGTCAATTTTCCATGAAAACTTTCCTTATATGACTCTGCCGCTATAGGAAATTTTTTACCCAACTCCCGATCTTCTTCTTTAGCCAGCCTGACATGCCTGTCTAGCATTTCCTTATTTTCATGACATGACGAGCACAGCTCAAACACCTCCTTCGACGAACGCTTAACTTCACGAATTCGTCGACTGGTGTGGTTATACCATCGCTCTACAAATTCACGTTTCTCATGACATATTACACATCGGTCAACGATCTGGCTGGGCGGCTTACCTTCATCTGGGTTATAAAGTGGGTTGGTGTGACAGTTGATGCAATACGGCTTATCGGCATCAGGGCCTTCGGCTATTTTCTTTCTGCCATGCGTACTCTCAATATAGGAATCATAAATTAGCTGATGGCTAAACTGTTTACCTGTTGCCGGGTTCTTAATAGAGTGACACTCGCTATTACAGGTAACACCTTCTTTAACCGGCTTATGTGGCAACTCCTTAATATAAGAATGACAGTCCCGACAGGGAACATTCCGATGAACAGTACGCTCAAAAATATGAGGCATTACATAATAAGAGCGTAGCACGCCTTCATCGGTAACTCGACCCATCATTGGGTATTTGTGGCAGATAAGGCAACCCTCATCATCTTCAAAAGCTGCCAATGGCGTAACAAAAACGGCTAAAAGCAATCCTAGCATCATGCTTACAACTAAAACATACTGGCTTCTAGGTTGTGTTTTTCTTGTTATCATTTTTTTCTCAGCACCCCTATTTTGCATGACAATGCACACACAAATCCTGGTCTCGAAGAAAATGCTTGCTACCAGCACCCTGAGCGGCCGCCTTTCTCTTGATTACACCTTTTTCATGCACATTATGACAGGTACCACAAAATACTCGCTTGGTTCCTGGCTCAAGGGGCAAATAAATATCACTATGCTGGAGCTGACGCATCATCTTATCCGGTGGCACGACAAGGTGATTTATCACCTTGCTTTTCTGGAATGAAAAAGTCCCACCTGGATGAGGTTTCCACGGATGACACCCATTACACATCAGTGAATAATCATCCTCTACCGATGAATAATTATCTTCTACATTAAAATAGAGTTGACCAATATTTGTAATACTTTCAGCGTCCGGCATGTTCTCATGACACACATAACAAGACTGCTCATTTATGCTTCCATCCTTCTTAATCTGCTTATGTGGGTTTAATCGCTCATACTGGCCCTCATCATGACAATAAAAACACAAACGTGTTCGATCATCTTCATAGCTGCCACCTCGAAAAAACAATGGATTTAAACTACGCACTTTCTCTCGGTCGTCACTACATGTTTGTTCAACACTATGACAGGTTAAACAATTCATTTTTCCATTGGAACGCTTAATTGCATCACTGAAATCTTTCGGCATACGGCTAAACATTTTATCACTGGGCCGAACTTCAACAGGGTGAATGATTGAATGTGAATCTTCTGTCTTATGACAGTTATTGCATAGCTTATTTATATCGCCTGTTTTAAGCTTTTTGTTAGTACTGCTCGCCTCTTCCTCATGACAGGCAATGCAGCCATTAGCGCTCCAGTGCGGGTAGGGAATCTGATCTCCGGTGATTTTATGCTGTCTTATCAAATCCTGTATCACCTCTGGATGCCTTAATAACTGCTCGGCATCATTACCTGAAGGAGATATATCACTTTTAGCTATCGAATCCTGAACCATAATTATTACCAGCACCATTATCAGGTAACCCAGGGTTTTTATGGTCCCGTACACATCAATATTGCACTGTTTAATCCCAAGCATGTTTTAAATTTTTCCCAAAAAAACATAATAGTGCAGAAATATTGATGCACATATTGATCATTACGTCATATCAACCAGCACTTTAATCTCTACATTCTTTTTAAGCTTGTTAAGTAATTCAGTTCTCAGCCTCTCAAATCGATCCTTCTCAAGACGTTGCTTTAACCCGACTTTGGCCTCATCGAAAGCAATTACCCCTGCCTGCTTCCGATCCCCTGCTTTAATTATATGATATCCCTGCAAGGATCGAATCGGCTCCGCAACCTCATCCTTGTTCAACTCAAATGCCCTCTCTTCAAGTTCCATCAAAAGACGCCCTTTGTGCATATAACCAATCCAGCCGCCCTTGACTCGATAGTCATCGTCAGAAAACTCGCCTGCCAACACGGCGAAATCCTCACCATTTTTTATGCGTTTTACTATATCATCTGCGAGCTTTTTCTTTTCTAGCCAGGCGGACTCGGGTGCATTAGGTTTGACTGTCAGGGTAATATGCCAGAGACCCATACTTTCAGGCCGCTGGAATTCCTGTGTGTGTTCATCATAGTATGCTCGTAAATCTTTATCACTATAATGGGATTTTTCGATCAGCTCTGACTGGACATATTGATTAATCGCATTTTGCTGAACAATACGGTGCTTAAAACGCTCCAGAGTCAAGCCACTCTCACTAAGCGCTGCCTCGAATTTTTCTTTCGATCCGAATTGTTGAATATTTTTTTCAACCACTGTTTCAATTTTTGTAGGGTCAATCTCAATACCCGCCTGCTGCGCTCCCCGATATAACAAGGCACGATCAATCAGCACATCTACAGCTCGTGGGATATATTTTTTACGCTTTTCTTTGGTAATACCGCCATGAAACACGGCAGCAGGCACAAAGCGATTAATTACATCATCCAGTTCGAATCGCAAAAAATGCTCATCCCCAACAATCAATACCTCTTCTGGCTCAACCGCATTAACTGGCATAGTCGATAACATTAAAAAAACTAAAACCAGATTATGCGGCAAATGAGAATGGCAAACTAAATTAGTTAATGCACTAGGCAACATAATAACTCCTTAATATATAAGCTAGATAATACACAATAACCAAGTGATCTTGTTAACGCGTATCAAAAATAATCTTATAAAAATCTAATAACTCTAAGAAAAACAAATTCAAGTTAATAAGATAATCATTATATTAGAGTTAGCTAAGTTTTCTTCTATATGACATATGTCAAAGTAGTATTATCTTAAAATTTAGAACTAGTATCGAAAGTGATAAAAAGGCTATACTCTGATACGAAGTAATGTTTTAAGACTGTTTGTTTCTGGAGAGTTGTACTAATGCTGTTTGTACGTCCATGCTCACAACATCCGCTCTATACCAGATGCGTGTTCCACCTGATAGCACTGAGCATTTTTGCAACTACCGGTGGAATAACGGGCTGTGCAACCTCCGACTCAACCAGGTCATCCTTTGCTACAGACACTTCTAATCTTGTCTGGCCTGCGCCTCCCGAACAGCCACGTATTAAATTTGTTCGCACCCTGCATTCTGAAGACCAGATAGTCCCCCCTGAATCAGGGTTATCTAGCTTTCGCGACAGCCTGCTTGGCAAACCTACCAAAGCTGGTCGTCAACTGAAAAAGCCCTATGCGGTTCATGCTGATAATAAAGGACGCGTCTTCGTTGCTGACAGTGGCTGGGGCAAAGTGCTGGTTTTTGATGAAAACAATAAGGCATTTTCTGTATGGGGGACCAATGGTAATGGACTACTAACAAAGCCTCTAGGACTGACCTCTGATAGTCAGGGCAATGTCTATGTCACAGACTCGGTTAAACAGCGTGTAGTGGTATTTGACCCAAATGGGGAGTTTCTCACTGCCATGGGTAAAAAAGGAGAGCTAACCAGACCAGTCGGGATTGCTGTAGATGACGAACGTAATCGTGTATATGTCGTTGACAGCAAGGCACACCATATTGTGGTTTACAGTAAAACTGGCGAACTGATAGAAATTTTAGGCAAACGTGGTACCGAACCAGAAGAATTTAACTGGCCCACCAATATTGCTTTAGATAAGAGCGGAAACCTTTATATTACTGATAGTATGAATTTCCGCGTGCAGATTCTGAAACCAGATGGGACACTGCACAAAGTATTTGGCGAGAATGGTGACGGTCGTGGGCAGTTCGTTCGTGCAAAAGGCATTGCCGTTAACTCACTAAACCATATTTACGTTACAGACGCTGCATTCAACAATATCCAAATCTTCAATAATGAAGGTCAACTACTGCTGGATGTGGGTACTCTTGGCAATGAGCCAGGACAATTTGTTTTACCGGCAGGTCTCTACATCGATCAACAGGACAGGATCTATGTTGCTGACCAGTACAATTTTAGAATTCAGGTATTTGATTACCTGGAAACTGAGAAACCAGAAATGTTAGATAAAAATAGTGCGCAGGGAGAAACAGCTACACCAAGGGAAATCACAAAAAAATATGATCTATATGATCAGGAGGAACAATCATGAAAAAACTACTTCGCTCGATGCCAATTGTTGCGCTGTTGTGGATAGGGGCCTATGCCCCGGCACAGGCAGCCGATGATGTGGCTGCGACCAAACACAACCTTTCCAGCACCCAGGCAACAGCAGGCAATATCCGAACTGCTGCTACGGCTTTCGTCTGCGGATTCTGTCACTCACCCCATACTGAAGCTGGTGGGCCAGCTCCCCTGTGGAACCGAACCAATCCAGCGGGTC
Source organism: Gammaproteobacteria bacterium (assembly GCA_029879605.1). Lineage (GTDB taxonomy): Bacteria > Pseudomonadota > Gammaproteobacteria > SZUA-229 > SZUA-229 > JAPHQX01. The sequence continues at coordinate 2,051 of JAOUQA010000042.1, read as the reverse complement.
CCTATACCATGTACTCTAGCCCTACCCTGGATATGACCATTGCTGGTGCACCAGCCAGCATTTCACTGGCCTGCCTGTCCTGTCATGATGGTACGGTTGGCTTTGATCAGCTGATTAATGGTGCAGGCGCAGGTGGCTACAATGCTGCAGGTGCTGACCAGGGCTGGGCATTTACTGATGGTGCTGTTGCCGTCGCTGATACCATGCCAGCTGGCGTTACCAATCTGGGTACAGTACTCACAGGTGACCACCCTATCTCTGTCACCTATGACCCAACAAAAGACGCTGCATTTAATTCACTGGTATCTGTGCAAACAGCCTTACAGCTTTACGGAGCAGGTGAAGATCAGGTGGAATGCGCCAGTTGCCACAACCCACATGAGGCGACGAATCCTACATTCCTTCGCGCCCCTATCAATACAATATGCACAACCTGTCATATTAAGTAAAATCAGGGCACAAGCAGAGACAAATGTGGGACAGGAAGGGTATGAAACGTTGGTTAGTAATACTCATTCCTGTCCTCTTTGTTCTGGTATCCTGTAGCCAAAAATCACTTTCGCTCTTTTTTGATCTTCCCTCACAGCAACCACCCAAGCAAGTTAGCCAGACGATAGCAGTTACCAACGAGCAACCTGCACCTGCTAAACCACAGACTGTAACTACACAGCCTGAGGATGAGATTCCATTATCAGTAGTGGAAATGGAAAGCACCAAGACATGGGAAGAAGCAGAAAAACTACTACCGATAAATAAACTGGGCCAGCCTGACTGGGCCCTGGCTTTAAAGAATTCTATTATACAGCCGCGTAATGCCATAGGTGGCAAGCGCACACCCGAGTTTGTTTTCAAATTTGATTTTTATCTCAAAGGCCCATCTCCTGAGCTGGATGCCTTTTTTCCTCACTCAACACATACTCAACACCTCGACTGCGCCAGCTGTCACCCCAAGCTATTTCGCTACCGTGGCACACAAATCACCATGGAGGATATCAACGCTGGTAAATATTGCGGCTTCTGTCATGGCACTGTTTCCTTTGCACCAGGACCAGAAAACTGTGGACGTTGCCATACTGCGCTGGCCGGAGAATAAGAGCGATGAATAAGTTAAATAACACCAGCATTTTCATCATTGCATTAATTTGTTTACTGGGCTATGTGCATAAACTTTCCACTGCCCAAACACCTCCAGGCGATATTGTCTTTGGTGATGTTGTATATGAAGGTAAAGGCGCTGAAAAAGGCCTGCCTTCCTCCCATTTTCCACACTGGAAACATCGAATACATTATCGCTGTTCTGTCTGCCATGAAAAAATTTTTAAAATGGAGATTGGAGCAAACAATATGAGCATGAAACGATTTCAACAGGGTGAGCTTTGTGGTGAGTGCCACAATGGCACAGAGGCCTATAAAATTGGATTTGACACATGCAATCGTTGTCACAATAAAACAGCCGCTACCAGACCCAAACCCTAGGGCATGCTCTTGAAGAATAGAGCATATTGATGAGCACATGTTTTATAGAAACTTCCCTGCCAAGCCAACCCTCAAGTCATTACTATGGCATATATTCTCGTCTAGAAATGGGCAACAACTAAGCCTCATACTGTTCCTGTTTACCGCCCTCACCACCCATACAGTTGCCAGGGCCGAACAATGGTTTATTTCCGACCCGCTACTCTGGGACGCACGTTTCATGTTCGATGGTAAATGGAGTGACACTGAAACCAGTCTTGGTAACACCCAGAGTTCAGAAGACTTACGATATCGTGAACAATTTAGCTTCAAACAACGTTTTCATTTTCTTGATCCAAAAATTGCCACTTTTACATTTGATATCCGACCCACATTCAGCCAGACAGACTACACCTCTACAAACAATATAAGCAACGAGAGTGATAGTACAACCTGGAATTATGCCGCCAATAGCAGTTTTCTACATGGTACAAAAATACCTTTTAGCCTCACCGCAGGCATAGATCGAACTACTGGCATAACCAATGAAGACCTGGGTGCCAGAACAGATTTTGATATGAAAAACAGGCAAATGA
>JAOUQA010000386.1 GCA_029879605.1 Gammaproteobacteria bacterium | reverse complement strand
CCTGTTCCGGATCAGCACCTGCTAAAACAGCCAGAATATCATTACCACCAACAGTCATGGTAATCACATCCGGCGAAAAACGTTGAACCTGTGGTACCTGAAAGTTTAAAACATCCTCACTGGTTACACCGGGTACAGCCGCGTTAGCAAACAAAGTTTTTACCGGTCGATCAAATGCCCCGCCCTGATAAAGAACATGAGCATAACCGCTGGTAACAGGATCAGCTCCATAACCTGCAGTCAGACTATCACCCAGTGCCAGGTAACGGGTATGCTGATCATGTTGCCAGGGCAGTTCGGCAAACACACTCAGTGGTATAACAAGTAAAATAAAAATAAAACTTTTGAAGAAACAGCTTTTCATAATGACTCCCTCCCTTATAATGAACATCCACAAAATTATGCTGTCATAGCAAAAATCATTTCATATTGATTCAGATCATCTATTTATGCGAAGCAGTAAAATCCAGTCAAGACCACGACAGCCCTGTTACTAAAAAAACTATCATTAGATGTGATTAAAAATAAAACAGGCAGCCACGGTAACATAACATGTTTAGAAACATTAAGACAAAAACTAATTATTTAAAATAATTTTATGGGTCAATCATCTCTGCTAGTAATTCGATCCAGTGCCTGACAGGCAGATCTGATTTTGTTGCCATATGCATCTGGCAACCCACATTGGCTGTAACAATAACTTCAGGCTTGCCCCGGTTAAGATTAGCTAATTTATTCGTCAACAACTGTTGTGACAGCACGGGCTGCAAAATTGAATAAGTACCCGCCGAACCGCAGCAAAGATGACTGTTATTAACCTCGGTCAGGGTAAAACCTGCTCGTGTCAGAATCGATTCCACCACGCCAGTGATTTGCTGGCCATGTTGCAAGGTACAGGGACTGTGAAAAGCTACGCGTTTAGCCGAACGCTTAGCCAGTGCATCCAGCTTTTCATTAACCAGCACTTCACTAATGTCTTTTGCCAGTTGTGATACCTGTTTAGCCTTATCCGCATACCCAGGATCATCTTTCAGCAAATGACCATAGTCTTTTACCATAACGCCGCAACCACTGGCAGTCACAATGATTGCCTCGACACCCTCATCAATAAACGGCCACCAGGCATCAATATTACGCCGCATAAAATCTTTTGCTTCATCCGTGGCTGAAAGATGCTGACTGACAGCACCACAACACCCCGCCCTGTCTGCACTGATTAACTGGATATTGAGATAATCCAGAATCCGAACAGCCGCAGCATTGGTTTGCGCTGTTGCAACACTTTGCGCGCAACCATCCAGTACCAGCATACGACGAGCATGTTGTTGCAGCTTATAACTAACCGGTTTAGAAACCTGGGGCAATTTTCGTTTTAGCCCGGGAGTTAACACGGGTTTTACCAGGTTCCCCAGCCTTAACAGCATGGCAAAACGTCCCGGGAAAGGAATAATTTTTCTTAATGCATAACGAATAAATTGCGCCGGTAAAGATCGATTAGTATTTTTCTCAACCAGCTCACGACCAATATCAATCAGCTTGCCATATTGCACACCCGAAGGACAGGTCGTCTCACAGGAACGACAGGTCAAACAACGATCCAGGTGTAAACGCGTTTTATCTGAAACCTCGTGACCTTCAAGCATCTGTTTGATTAAATAAATACGCCCCCTTGGACTATCCAGTTCATCACCCAGCAACTGGTACGTTGGACAGGTCGCGGTACAGAAACCACAGTGGACACAGGAACGCAAAATCTGATCTGCTGCCTGGCCCTCCGGTGTTTCAAGGTATGCTGGTGTTATCTGGGTTTGCATGACGAGTAAAACTTATAGTTCCGGGTACATTTTGCCAGGATTAAAAATAGCATCAGGATCAAATGCCTTTTTTAACTGGCGATGTAATTTAAATAAACCATTATCAAGCGGATGGAAAACTTGACCGGTTTTTTGCTGTTGCCTGAAACAGATAGCGTGACCTCCATGCTCAGCCACCTGTTGTCTAATTGAAGTTTCATCTTCATCCGTAACCAGCCAGCGCAAAGCACCGTTCCATTCATACAGGGTCTTACCAGCAAGTGTTAACAGTGGTGCATTAGATACCAGTGACAGGCGCCAGAGATTTTTATCATGATTAAAAAATCCCAGCTGATGTTCTTTCAGCTGTTTCCAGAAATCATTTCCCGTGGCAACGTGATCACCACCCGTAAATTTACCGGCCGCCTTCACTGCCGCCTCGGAACCTGATAGACGAATATATAAATTGTGATCATCAAAACAGGTGGCCGTGATGGGCAAAGATTTACGTGCCAGTTGATGAACTTTTGTTAATGACTCAGCAGCCGTCATTTCATGCACCAGGGTCAGTTCAGTTTCCGGCCTCGGTAAAACCTTGATAGACAATTCGAGTAAAGCACCCAGTGTTCCCATAGCGCCACACATTAACCGGGATACATCATAACCGGCAACGTTCTTCATTACTTCACCACCAAAATGCAGGACTTCCGCTTTACCATTAATAATTTTGCTACCCAGAACAAAATCCCTGGCTGATCCTGAAAATGCACGTCCGGGTCCGGATAAATTACAGGCGATGGTGCCACCAATGGTAGCTGCATCTCCGTAAGCCGGTGGCTCAAAACCAAACATCTGGTTTTCACTGGCCAGGGTTTTTTCCAGCTCCCTTAAATTAGTGCCGGCACGAACAGTAACAACCAGTTCAGTCGGTTCATAATTA
>JAOUQA010000385.1 GCA_029879605.1 Gammaproteobacteria bacterium | reverse complement strand
ACCTACCAGCCAGGGCATAAATGACGCATTCTCAACCGGGTCCCAGAACCACCAGCCTCCCCAGCCAAGCTCGTAATAAGCCCACCAGCTACCCAGGGCAATGCCCAGGGTCAGAAACATCCAGGCAATATTGGTCCAGGGTCGTGACCAGCGAGCCCAGGCAGCATCCAGGCGTCCACCCAGCATCGCTGCAATGGCAAATGCAAAGGCCACGGAAAATCCGACATACCCCATGTACAGCATGGGGGGATGAATAATCAACCCTGGATCCTGCAACAACGGGTTTAGACTACGACCTTCCAGGGGAGCAGGAAATACACGCTCAAAGGGGTTGGAGGTAAGCAATAAGAATAATAAAAAGCCTATCGTGACCAGGCCCATCACAGCCAGTACCCGGGCCCGCATAATCTGCGGCATGTTTTTACTGAACATACTCACTGCCATGGTCCAGAGAGATAACATCCAGGCCCATAATAATAGTGAGCCTTCATGACCACCCCAGACTGCAGAGATACGATAAATCAGTGGTAATTCTGTATTCGACTGTTTGGCCACGTAGGACACTGAAAAATCATTAATAACAAACGCCCAGGTCAGGCAGATAAAACTGATAGTAACAAACAGGGTCTGCCCAATCGTTGCCGGCCTGGCAATAGCCACCCAGGCAGCATGACGCTTATGGGCACCAATCAATGGCACCACGCCCTGGATAATCGTGAGGCATAAAGCCAGTACTAGAGCAAAGTGACCTATTTCAGCAATCATTTTAAAGGTTTCCCATTATGTTCTGTCATGCCTGATTCTTTTAAAGTATCCGCAACTTCCGGCGGCATATAATTTTCATCATGTTTCGCCAGTACCTGCTCAGCGATAAACATGCCATTACTCATTTTACCGGTTGCCACAATACCCTGACCTTCCCTGAACAAATCAGGCAAAATGCCTTCGTACTGAACCGTGATAGTTTCTGCGGTATCCGTTAAATCAAAATTAATTTTCAGACTATCCGTGGCACGTTTAATACTCCCGGTAACCACCAGGCCACCAAGGCGGAAATTGTGATCTATTGGTGCCTCACCAGCTTTCACCTGTTTTGGCCCATAAAAATGATTAATATTTTCATTCAATGCCATAAGTGCCAGGCCAATCGCGATAGCAACACCAGTGACCAAGACTGCAACAAAACTCATACGTTTCTGACGGGGTGTCATAATACTCTCATACCTTCTCTAGATTAACGTGCCTGGTTGTTTTGCCTTTCCTGCTGGCGATACTTGGTACGTAGATCCTTCATGACCCGCTTCTTCGACATCATGGGTCTCAAAAAGATCATTAACAACACAACAAATGAAAGTCCATAGGATGACCAGACATAAAACGCATAGCCTCCCATATGAAAAAATGTTTCAAGATCCACTTTCAACCACCTCTTTGACCCAGCGACTATTTTGCTCACGCAACAATACTTCGTTACGCGCTCTCATCAACACTGAGGTTGCATAATAAAGCTTAAAAGCCACTGCCATGAGCAATAACGGAATTAACATACTCAAATGAATAGAGGGTTTATCCAGCTTGGTAACAGTCGCTCCCTGGTGCAGGGTACTCCACCATTCCACTGAATAATGAATAATTGGAATATTCACCACACCGACCAGTGCCAGCACTGCACCCGCACGGGCAGCATTGCGCGGATCTTCAATCGATGCCTGCAGGGCAATAAAACCCAGGTAGAGGAATAATAAAATCAGCTCAGAGGTCAGTCGTGCATCCCAGACCCACCAGGCACCCCACATGGGTTTGCCCCACAAGGAACCCGTTGCCAGTGCCAGGAATGTAAATGCTGCGCCAATCGGCGCACTGGCCGAGGCCATAATATCCGCCAGCTTGATACGCCAGATAAGACCTATGCCCCCGGAAATAGCCATTACCATATACACAAACATGGACATCCAGGCACTGGGGACGTGTACAAAAATAATGCGATAACTCTCACCCTGCTGATAATCCGGCGGTGCCTCAACCAGGCCATAATAAAGACCGGTAACCATAAACAGCAGGCAGGCCCAGCCAAACCAGGGAATTAATTTACCTGACATCACGTAAAAATTACGTGGTGAGGAAAACTTATGAACAATAGCGGGTAATTTCATCGTGTTATTAATAGCCTAATCTATCTAAATAATGCATTTGTTTTCTAGTCATGAGCCATAGCCCTACTCAAGACTAATGCGTAATGCCGCAGCAGTTGCCACTGGTGCCAGTGTTAATGCCAGCATCAGAATGGATGAAAGAATATATATTTGCCCCCTGATCGCCAGATCAGCCAGGTGAGCATCGACTGCATTAGCAGAGAATATCAAAACCGGTATATATAAAGGAAGCACCAGCAGGGATAACAACATACCACCACGACTTAAACCCACCGTCAAAGCCATACCAATTGCACCTATCAGGCTTAGTATGGGGGTGCCCAGCACCAGTGTCAGCATTAAAACCAGGATACCGTCTGTGGGCAAATACATGAATACCCCTAACAGCGGTGCCAGCAGAATCATCGGGAAACCCGTCACCAGCCAGTGACTGATAATTTTTGCCAGTACCAGTGCTGATAATGGATGGGGGCTTAATACAATCTGCTCCAGGGTGCCATCTTCATAATCAGCGCGAAATAAACTATCCAGCGACAACATGGAGGCCAGTAATGCAGCAACCCAGATGACACCTGGTGCCATAG
>JAOUQA010000383.1 GCA_029879605.1 Gammaproteobacteria bacterium | reverse complement strand
CCCGTGGAGCCGCCTGGCTTGCCATGGAATCCCCGGAAACCTGGATCACTGATCAGCCCCGGCTCTTCACAGCCCGACCAGATGATAATTTTCTCAAACGATATCAATTATTTAGCTCTGAGAGCTGCAGATTTTAATAATCCGGCTAAAATCATCTATATAAATTGATAAAAAAGAGGTTTTAACATGGCGATACCCCACCTGGTTGCACACCGTGGCCATATGGAGACATACCCTGAAAACACGCTACTCAGTCTTGAGGCAGCGATGCAGTGTGGTGCCAGCCATGTTGAATTTGATGTCCAGTGTACCGCCGATGGCAAACTGGTTGTCTTTCATGATGCTGAACTGGAACGGACCACCGGGGTAAAGGGCAATCTATTCCAGATGGCCTATGAAGAACTTGAAAACATACGTGCCCATGAGCCTGAACGTTTTTCACTGGCGTTCTTCAAATCCCATATCCCCAGCCTGACTGATGTGGTTCGACTGTTACAACGCTACCCCAGGGTGACCGCGTTTGTAGAAATCAAGGAAGAGTCACTCGAACAGTTTGGTGTTGAAAACACACTGGCCACCCTGTACCGGGAACTTGAAATCATTCACCAGCAATGCGTCATTATTTCTTATCATTATCCTGCCTTACAGCATGTAAAAGACAATACCGACTATCATACCGGCTGGATTTTACGTGACTACGACAGCAACAACCGAAAACTGGCTGAAGATTTAAAACCGGACTATCTCATTATCAACCATCGAAAACTGCCAGAAAATGAAGAACCCTGGCCCGGTAGCTGGCACTGGATGGTTTACGATATTACTGACCCTGAACTGGCAATTCATTACGCCAGCCTGAACATACCACTAATAGAGACCCGTGATATATGCAACATGCTTGAGCATCCACTGCTTGCGCTAAATGTTGATCACCAGCATGGCAATTGATTATGACCTGCTGATTATCGGCGGTGGTATTCATGGTGCAGCCTGTGCCCAGGCGGCCAGTGCAAAAGGTTACAGCGTACTACTGCTTGAACAATTTGAAAAACCCGGTCTGGCCACATCCAGTAAATCCAGCAAATTAATTCATGGTGGCCTGCGCTATCTTGAAACCGGCCAGTTTAAACTGGTGTATGAATGTTTGCAGGAACGAAAATACCTGCTTCATAACGCGCCTCACCTGGTTAAGCTTGTACCCTTTTATATTCCCGTTTTCAAAAACTCCTTACGTTCATCCTTAATCATTCGTGCCGGTTTATCTATTTATTCGTTATTCAGTAAAAAACCATTTAAAACTATAAGTAGAAAAAAATGGCATCAACTGGATGGGCTGAACACAAATGATCTAGTCACTGTTTTTCAATATTATGATGCACAAACAGATGATCAACAGTTAACTGAAGCGGTTATGAATTCCGCACAGGAAATGGGCGCCATTGTTTATACCAATACCGTATTTGATAAAGCAGAATGCCAGCAAAATTATTGTACTGCACATTTTACCCGGGACAACAAACAGCAAATCATTACCAGTCGACTCATCATTAACACCTCCGGTCCCTGGGTTAATCATGTGCTCGAAAAAATTACACCTGAACAATCACATATTGATATTGACCTGGTACTTGGCAGTCACATTATTATTAATAAAAAACCGGCTCAGGGTATTTATTATCTTGAATCACCCCATGATCAAAGGGCGGTTTTTGTCATGCCATGGCAGGATAAAACCATGATTGGTACGACAGAAACCGACTTTACTGATTCACTTGATCACATCGAAGCACCGAAACCTGATATTGAATACCTGCTATCTACCTACAATCATTACTTTAACCCACGGGCTTCAGAACAGGACATTACCGACAGCTTTGCTGGCCTCAGGGTATTACCTAAAGCCAGCACCTCGGCTTTTGCACGTCCACGGGACACTATTATCCATTATGACAAAACAGATACACCCCGAGTATTTTCCCTGTACGGAGGCAAACTGACTGCAAACCGCGCCACAGCGCATCATTTAATGAAAATAATTCAGCCATTCTTACCTCAGCCCACTCAAGACATAGATACGCGTTTTATATCCCTGACAAAATAAAGAATTTAGAAAATATCATGTTTACTATAAAATAGCGTTTTTTTGTAACACGAGCTTGTAATTTCCATGAGTAAACTTGAAGCGCTGATTTTTGATGTTGATGGAACCTTGTCTGACACTGAACGCGACGGACACAGAGTCGCTTTTAACCAGGCATTTGAAGAATACGATCTTAACTGGCACTGGGACATTGATCTCTACGGTAAATTACTGGCTGTCACCGGTGGTAAAGAACGAATGAATTATTACCTGGATCACTTCAACACTGATTTCCAGAAAGATGATTCTACTCAGCAACTAATTGTTGAATTACACCAGGCAAAAACCCGCCATTACACTGAACTGCTTTCCACTGGTACGATTCCTTTACGTACAGGGGTCAGGCGTTTACTTGCAGATGCACTTGAAAATAATTTACGCATTGCAATTGCAACTACAACGACTCCCGAAAATGTTACCGCATTACTGGAACATGCACTTGAACCAGGATCATCAAACTGGTTCGATGTAATTGCTGCTGGTGATATCGTGCCTGCAAAAAAACCAGCACCTGATATTTATACCTATGCCCTCGAACATATGAAACTACCTGCTTCTGCCTGTCTTGCATTTGAAGATTCAGAAAACGGCATCCAGTCATCAACAGGCGCTGAT
>JAOUQA010000384.1 GCA_029879605.1 Gammaproteobacteria bacterium | reverse complement strand
TACCGCGGCTATAGCGTGGATGACCCCTTAAGCAAACTGGGCTGGCAACAGATGTGGAATGCCATACCCGAAAAACCCGCCTGGGAACATATTATCACCTCACCCCTTTCACGCTGTCACAGTTTCGCAGAAGCCCTGGCTGAAACCCTCAGCATTGAATTTACGGTAGAAGAAAATTTAAAAGAAATCGGCTTCGGTAGCTGGGAAGGGCGTACACCGGAAGATATCAAAACCAACGAAGGTGATGCACTGGCGCGCTTTCTCAAGGACCCGGTTAACCAGCGCCCGGAAGGTGCTGAGCCACTGGATACCTTTGCCGATAGAGTATGGGATGTCTATCAGCAGGTTGCTGACAAACATCGCGGCCAACATGTTCTAATGGTAGCCCATGCCGGTGTGATTCGTGCCATCACCAGTAAAATCCTGCACATGCCCCTGGATGATGTGTATAGCAAATTAAAAATTGAGTATGCCGCGATTGCATCAACACGGGTAACGGATAAAGCCGACCACGTTATGGTTTTAACCTGAATACAGCAATACAGAAACCAGCCATCACTGAATAAAGCCAGGTACTGGTGACTGCAATTATGATATTTTTTAACCCGGCTCTAGGTATTTGCCGCAGCTGAAATATCAATCATTTTTTCTACACTGACACCAAACTTTTTCGCCTGCTCCAGCGCTCGCTCTAATCGTGATGGTGCGCTACGTCCCATGCACTGATGCGCCAGGTCACCTTCAAAAGCCCTGACCATGGCGGCAATCAGTTCATCCGCATTAAACTCCCTGCCGGTTAACGCCTGCTGAATGGCAATGACTTCACGACTCACGGCATCGGCTACTTTCCGATGGTGCTCCCACAACTCACCTACTGTTCCACCGGTTTCCAGTCCTGAAATATTGGTTGTCAGTATGTAAACATTTTTTACCACCAGTTCGAACAACAACCGGTCTTCATCTACAAGCGGATCACAGGGTATATCAATTGCATTTAAAGCATCATTAATTAACTGGCTCTTCGGCCCGTAAACAGGTGACGGTATGATGACTTTTGCATCCTGGCCTTTTTTCTTTTCAAACCAGACGGAAATCACCGTCGGCTGGTCCAGGTCATACTGCTGCCAGTCATGGGGCAATAACTCGTTCTGCAATAAAGCCAGCCTGTCACGCCAGGCAGCAGGTATTTTTTCCAGCGCGGGATGTAGATCTTTTTCAGCTACTGCCAGTAATACCATTTCCGGATCAGGTATTTCACTGGCACATTGAGCCATATCCATATTCCGGGTGACCGGGTAAACCGGGTAGCCAAGCCGTAAAAAACCACGGGCGAAAACCCCGCCCATTTCACCAACACCTATTATTACGACCGGTTTATTCATTACACCCCCTTATACAAGCTATGATTCATTGCTACAATCGGACGATTATAACAAACCTACTCATAACAGCTACATGCAAACTGACCCCAGGCTGGAACAGCTAAATAACTGGCTATCAAAAGAATTAGCTATTCAGGATTACACCATTGAACCCGCATCGGCCGATGCCAGCTTTCGTCGTTATTTCCGTATCAGCAGTAACAATGAAACATGGATAGCGATGGATGCACCGCCTGACAAGGAAGACTGCCAGCCTTTTGTACATATCGCCACTATGATTGAAAATACCGGGGTCCAGGCACCACACATTTTTCACTGGAATACAGAACAGGGATTTATGTTACTCAGTGATCTTGGTAACCAGCCTTATCTTAACAGCCTGTCGGATAAAACTGCGGATAAGTTATACAAAGAAGCCATGGATGCATTGTATAAAATGCAGACCATTCGTAATGGACTGGCTGATTACGACACCACTCTTTTACAGTTTGAAATGAGCCTGTTTGAAGACTGGTATCTTAATCGTCATCTTCAAATTACTCTCGACTCTGGGCTACAGTTATCTTTAAAGTCTATTTTTGATTTACTGGTAGATAATGCCCTGCAACAACCACGGGTTTTTGTACACAGGGATTACCACTCACGCAACCTGATGATTACCCATACTGACAACCCTGGAGTGATTGACTTCCAGGACGCTGTTATGGGCGCGATTACTTATGACCTCGTGTCATTACTCAAGGACTGTTATATAGCCTGGCCAAGACAACAGCTTATTAAATGGCTTAACTACTTTCGTATTAATAACCCGTTAACGAATAACATAGATGAAGATATTTTTATTCGCTGGTTCGATTTAATGGGACTACAACGACACCTTAAAGTACTGGGCATTTTTAGTCGTCTTAATTATCGAGACAACAAGGCAAATTATTTAAATGACCTACCCCTGACACTGGCTTATGTAATTGATGTATGCCAGCGTTATGAAGATCTTGCCCCCCTGCTGGATTTATTTTCTTCATTAAATATCAATGCAGATCGAAACATACTGGACCAGATAAAATGAAAGCCATGATACTGGCAGCGGGTCGCGGTGAACGCTTAAAACCTTTAACAAACATTACTCCCAAACCCCTGTTACAGGTCGGTCCGTACAAACTCATTGAATACCATTTACATAAACTTGCCAGGGCTGGCTTTAAAGATGTCATCATTAATATTGCCTGGCTGGGAGAACAAATTAGTAACACACTGGGTGATGGAACAAACTACAATTTAAATATTCATTATTCTGATGAAGGCACACAGGCACTGGAAACCGGAGGTGGTATTTTTAATGCCTTATCGCTATTAGGCAATGAGCCTTTCCT
>JAOUQA010000382.1 GCA_029879605.1 Gammaproteobacteria bacterium | reverse complement strand
ACCTGGCTTCTCACATACATTTGATAGGAGGTGTGTCATTGTGTCTATTCATCGCCATATCATTTTATTTTCGGTCTGCAAAATATTTATACACGGTAACATTTTTAGCCAATATAACGGCATGGGCCACTCATTTGTTTATCGTAAATGTTGGATTGACCTCTATCTACTTTGTAGAGGCCTATTTTATGCTGCTATGGGTATGGGTAGTTTCCGGCTTCAGCGTTACCTTAGCGATTAAATACAACATATTCTTTATTTTCGTAATGATTGTTGTGATGGAGTTATTGAATAATTATCCATCAGATGTAATGTTAATTCACTATTTCTTTGTACTAACCAGTGTAGCTATGGGTGCCTTGAGCGGATATCTGGTTGAATACTATAAGCGTCAAAGTTATTTAAGTTATGAGGCCTCTCAGCATGCAAAAAGACAGATGGAAAAAGCTATCCAGACAAAGAATAAATTTTTTTCCATTATCAGTCATGACCTGAGAGGGCCTATCGGAAATATCTCGTTGGTATTAAATGATGTGGCAAACAAAGGTTCTGACTTAAATGATCAGATTTACGGAGTTTTACGCCGCACCTCTAAAAATGCATATGTTCTATTAGATGATCTACTAACCTGGGCTAGAAATCAAAATGGTGAATTAGAATGTATACCTAAGAACTTCCCTGTTAGCGATGCAGTCGAGCGTAGTCTGGATTTGTATCAAAATGCTACCATACAGAAAGAGCTCGTTATAGAAGTAAACGTGGCTCCACATCTGTATGTCTTTGCAGATCAGCAGATGATTAATACAATTATTCGAAATTTGATCCATAACGCAGTTAAGTTTTCATATATCAAAGGGAGAATAACAGTACAGGCCAAGCAGGAAACTGGCATGGTTGTGTTGTCTGTAACTGATCGCGGAACAGGCATGTCATTAGAGGTGCAGGAAAGATTGTTTGATATAGATAGAAAGACCAGCTCAACTGTTGGAACCAGTTCAGAAACAGGCAGCGGAATGGGATTAAGCCTGTGTTCTGATTTTATTCGCCGTAATGGCGGTCAAATAATGGTCAGCAGCGGGGAGAAAGCGGGTAGTACCTTCAGTATTACTTTGCCTGTCGGCTCAGATGAAACTCAGCATGATGAGATACTGGAAAAAATCAATGGTTGGACAGTATTGGTGGTTGAAGACAACCCCCTGCATCAGATAACGACCAAGCAGGCTTTACAAAGTTTAGGCATGCATGTGTTACTGGCTGAGAATGGAAAGAAAGCGGTTGAAATGGCTGTCGGATTAGAACCTGATTTAATATTGATGGATTATGATCTTCCAGATTTCGTTGGCGATGTTGTGATGAATATGATTTTGGAAAAAATTCGCAAGGCACCCAAACATATCATTGCTCTGACCTCATACTCTAAAATGGAATTGGCTAATAAGGCAACAGGCACCAGGTTTGATGGTTATCTGCATAAACCATTAAAATGTAATGAACTTCTGGATTGTTTGTAGCTTGCATGTATTCAGCGAAATTTGAACCAAGCCTAAGCTACAGTTTCGAATTTTTTAATTAGCTCTCCTGAGATTTCTTTTTCGTCTCTTTCTTAAAGTATCAAACTTTAATTTCATTATTCGTCTTAATATATGATCGGCTCTGCTGTAGTATTTATCCGCCGGAATTATATTCTCAATTGACTCATGATAGCGATTGTAGTTATAATAGTCAACCCATTCTGCAATTCTATTTTCCAGTTCTTCCGGAGTATAATAATTATCCAGAAGAATGATGTTTTTCATTGAACGATGATATCTTTCAATTTTACCCTGAGTCATTGGATGATACGGTCTTCCTCTCGTATGAGAAATCCCCTGATCATCCAAATATACTTTCAGATCTCTTGAAATATAGCAGGGGCCATTATCGCTTAATAATCTGGCCCACTTTTGACTTTTATTTTACGTATTCCGGCAAATGACTTTGCATCTTCAATTGTTTCGCGTACATCTACTGCTTTCATTGTTGAACACAGCCTCCAGCTCAATATGAATCTTGAATAGTCACCCATGATTGTTGACAGATAATACCAACCCCAGTTTGCTATCTTGAAATATGTAAAATCAGTCTGCCAGAGCTCATTGATCCTTGTTGTCGGATGTTTGAACTTATCCGCTGCTTCCACAACAGAATATACAGGCGATGCAATCAGTCCTTCCTCTTTCAAAATGCGGTATACGCTTGATTACGAGATGAAAAAGCCGTATTTGGTATTTATCAGTGATTTCAAAGGCAATTTCACAACTGGATTTTTCAGGAAGCTTGCCTGCAATATACAGGACATTTTCGCGTTTGCGGGTAGAAATACTGTTTTATGATCTGCCTGATTGTCTTTTTTGATCTGTAAGTGCATCCAGACCGCCTGTTTCGTGTCATTTGCATTTTCTTCTCTGAGTTCTTTCACTTCGTCAGAAGTGGCCTGTCGCAAATGATTGGCTGTTAGTCTGTTTTTCCCCGATTCAAGAAATTCCTTGCTCCATTTGTGATACCGGGAGGGATGAATGGATTCTTTTCTACAGAGATCAGCAATACTTTGCTCTCCTCGCAAACCTTCGAGAACGATGCGGATCTTCTCATCTGCCGAAAATTTCCTTCGGGTATTTCTTCTGATATCCCGGACTGGAGATTCCGGATCTCGTTTTTCTTCTTTTCTGTTCATACAGTCTCCTTTTATTCAGGAAACTGTAGCTTCATCAATCAGTATT
>JAOUQA010000041.1 GCA_029879605.1 Gammaproteobacteria bacterium | reverse complement strand
CTGGAGGGTATTAACCAGGTCAATGTTAATGCCAAGGTAGGTCTTGATTTCGCAGCTGCTCTCAGGGCCTTCCTGCGACAGGATCCAGATATCATAATGGTCGGGGAAATTCGTGATCTGGAAACAGCTGAAATAGCCATCAAGGCTGCACAGACAGGTCATATGGTAATGTCTACATTGCATACCAATGATGCCCCACAAACCCTGTCACGCCTGGTAAATATGGGTGTTCCCCCATTTAATATTGCATCTGCAGTTAACCTGATTATTGCCCAGCGCCTGGCACGTCGATTATGTGAAAATTGCAAAACAGAAGATGACATCCCTAAAGAAGCCCTGCTTGAAGAAGGTTTCAGTCAGGATGATATAAACAGCGGCATGAAGTTATATAAAGCTGTGGGTTGCGATGCCTGTGATAAGGGCTATAAAGGTCGTGTCGGTATCTACCAGGTTTTACCTATATCAGATGAAATTGGCAGAATTATCATGCGTGAAGGTAATGCCCATGATATTGCTGATCAGGCCAGGAAAGAAGGCATACCCGATTTAAGAGAATCCGGATTGAGAAAAGTTAAAGCTGGCGTTACCAGCTTAGAAGAAGTTAACCGAGTAACCAAGGATTAATCATGGCAGAACAGGCAACGTTTATTTATGAAGGCACCAACCGGGATGGCAAAAAAGTCAAGGGTGAAACCCGGGGTGCGAATATCGGCCTGGTTAAAGCAGACCTGCGTCGACAGGGTATTACTCCAAAAACGGTTAAAAAGAAAGCCAAACCCCTGTTTGGTGGAGGTGGAAGCAAACCCATCACCACTGCAGATATTGCAGTCTTCGGGCGCCAGCTGGCCACTATGATGAAAGCCGGTGTCCCCCTGGTACAGTCCTTTGATATTACCGGTCAGGGCCATTCCAATCCCGCTATGCGTGATTTAATTCTTGACATAAAAGCTGATGTTGAAGCCGGGGGTACCTTTGCATCAGCCATTAGAAAACATCCCATATATTTTGATGATTTATTCTGCAACCTGGTTGATGCTGGCGAGCAGTCCGGAGCCCTGGAAACCCTGCTGGAAAAAGTTGCCACTTATAAAGAAAAAACTGAAGCTCTGAAAGGCAAAATTAAAAAAGCCCTCACCTACCCCATTGCAGTACTGGTAGTAGCCTTTGTGGTTACTGCAATTTTGCTAATTTTTGTTGTACCAGTTTTTGCTGATATGTTTAGTAATTTTGGTGCAGATCTACCCGCTTTTACACAATTTGTTGTCAACTTATCTGATGCCGTAATAGATACGTGGTACGTGATCGCATTTGTAATCGCTGCAAGTGTAACTGCTTTTATTCAATCATATAAAAGATCACCTGCGCTCAGACACAAAATTGACATGTTACTGCTCAGACTTCCAGTCATTTCTGATCTTACTTTGAAATCCGCTGTAGCCCGATTCTCGAGAACATTAGCTACCATGTTTGCTGCTGGTGTGCCACTGGTAGAAGCCATGGACTCAGTGGCCGGTGCTTCGGGTAACAGGGTCTACCGACAGGCCATTTTAAAAATAAAAGATGAAATTTCCAGTGGTGCACAGTTACAGTCCAGCATGGGCGCCTACCCGGAACTGTTTCCCAATATGGTGATACAAATGGTTGCTATTGGTGAAGAATCAGGTGCACTGGATGAAATGCTCAGTAAAGTAGCTGACTATTATGAAGAACAGGTAGATGATGCTGTTGACGGCCTGACGGCATTAATGGAACCCGCTATCATGGTCTTCCTGGCAATTGTTGTTGGTGGCCTGGTTATAGCGATGTATCTGCCAATATTCAAAATGGGTGCGGTTGTTTAACCATAATGACTTTCAAATGACACTCGTCGAAGCATTACAGCAACACAACTGGTTGTTTTATGGGCTGGTGATTTTTATCAGTCTATCTGTGGGTAGTTTTCTCAATGTGGTAATTTATCGTCTTCCGCGCATGATGGAAAATGAATGGCAACAACAGTGTACCGAATTTCTTAAAATCGAAACCCAGGATGAATCCAGTCATCTTAGTCTTGCAAAGCCCGCCTCTAAGTGCCCAAACTGTGGACATCAAATCAAGCCCTGGGAAAATATTCCTGTTATCAGTTATCTTCTACTAAAAGGAAAATGTGCCAGCTGTAAACGTCATATCTCAGCTGAATACCCCATTATTGAATTGATAACCGCCATTACATCCGTCGTGATTGCTTACCACTATGGCGTTAGCTGGCAAACAGTCGGTGGTTTATTTTTCACCTGGGCATTGATTGCACTCACTATGATTGATTTTCATAAACAGTTATTACCTGATGATATTGTTTACCCCTTACTCTGGGCAGGTATTGTGCTAGGTATTTTTACTATTTTTGTTGACCTGGAAACGTCAGTCATTGGTGCCATTGCTGGTTACCTGACATTATGGTCAATTTACCATCTGTTTAAAATAGTGACGGGTAAAGAGGGCATGGGTTATGGTGACTTTAAGTTACTGGCAGCACTGGGCGCCTGGATGGGCTGGAAAATGCTGCCTTTAATTATTTTACTCTCATCATTTGTCGGTGCAGCAATTGGAATAGCTATGATTGTTTTTATAAAACATGATAGAAACGTCCCCATTCCTTTTGGCCCTTACCTGGCAATCGCCGGCTGGATTGCTTTTCTCTGGGGAGAAGCTATTACAGCAAACTGGCTTTACCTGTAACCAATGCTAATTATTGGGCTAACAGGTGGAATTGGCAGTGGCAAAAGCACGGTTGCTGATTTATTTCGCCAGAGAAATATACCCGTTATTGATACCGATGAAATTGCTCGAGAGCTGGTTAAGCCAGGACAACCTGCTTTAAAAGAAATAGTTAAACTATTTGGTAGCGAAATAATTAATAACCAGGGTGAACTTAATCGTCAACTACTGGCCCAATTAACATTTAATAATAACCAGGCACGTAAAAATCTTGAAGCCATACTACATCCACGTATTTTTAAATGCATGAATGATCAGATACAACACTTGACATCACCGTATGTCATAACTGTTATACCTTTACTCATAGAGACAGGTGAACTTAACCAGGTTAATCATATTTTACTGGTAGACTGCCCCGAAGAAATACAAATCCAGCGAGTCCGACAGCGCGACCAGAGAGACGAGCAACAAATAAAAGAAATAATAAATGCTCAGGCAACAAGAAAAGAGCGATTATTAGCAGCTAATGATATTATTGAAAACCAGGGAGATATAGCCAGCCTGGATGCTAAAATTGAAAAATTTCATCAAAAGTTTTTAAATATGTCTCAAGATCAGCCCTAAAAGTTACTTTTAGGGCTTGTTTTATGTAAGAATTATTAAATCAATCGAACAAACAGGGTAAATTGTGACTGAACTGTCAGCTTTTGAACAACCAATTAATGAACGAATCAGGACCTTCTTGCGTCTTGAACACCTGTTTTGCCAGTTCGAGCAACACATGAAACATACCTCTGCCTGGGATACACAAAGTGCCATTAAAGCCATCATTGATTTACTTAGTATGGTGAGCAGAGGAGATATAAAACGAGAAACAATTAAAGAACTTGAACGCCAGAGTTCAAATCTCAAGTCTTTTATAGAAATTCCAGATATTAATCATGGCCAACTGGCTCTACTTATCGATGAGCAGAAGAAATGCATTGATCAATTACATGCTATACCCGGTAATATTGCTCATAGTCTGCAAACAAATGAACTGCTCAATTCAATAAAACAACGATTAACCATTCCTGGTGGTTTATGTGATTTTGACCTGCCCGCTTATTCACACTGGCTAAAACAACCGTTTGAAAACCGGCAGTCAGTACTAAATGAATGGTTCGAGCCATTAAAAGTTTTACACTCTGCCGTCTCTCTAATTCTTAATGTTATTCGTGAGAGTACTGATGCTGTCGATGAAGTTGCTGAAGGCGGATTCTACCAGAGAAATATGGAATCCAGTCAATCCTGCTTATTGATTAGAGTTTTACTACCTTCCGATTTAAACATCTTCCCTGAAATCAGTGCCGGCAAACATCGCTTTTCAATACGATTTCTTCGAACAGAAAATCCAGCTTTAAGACCTGAACAAGAGGCAACTGATGTTGAATTCAAGCTGGCCTGTTGTTCACTATAAAACTATTCGAGCTTGAAATTAACTCGCAAAACCTCATTTCTAATTTTTAATCTGATTTCAGTAATCCAGTCGTTCCTGGATAGACTACAGACAGGAAGAATAACTTTACCTGCCCATTTATACTTTGACACGTTATCTAGTAAAAAGTCATTTATTCCCATGTCCATGTCAGACATAAAAAATTTTATATTCACCTGATCCACATCAGAATAATCTGTAATGACTTCCACAACAAAAGGCACCAGGGAATCAGTGCCATCAGGAAAATAAACACTAATTTCGTTATTCTCAATTAATACTTTACAGGGAACACGAACCTGATTACATGTCTGGATATCAGGATCATTCAGATTAATCTCATCCTGCAACAAAGAAAATAATCGCGGTATGAAATATCCGGATACTAAAACAGACAGCGCAACTGCTACTATAAATAATCTATTCATCAGGCCAGAAAGATGAAATCGCCGCCACACCTTGCGCTCCAGAACTCCTGGCATCAGTTAAATCAGATACCTTCATACCCCCCAAAGCATAGACTGGCACGGATGTATAATTCAATAACTCAGAGAACCTTTCCCACCCAATACCTTTAACACCTGGATGACTTGACGTTTCTTTTACCGGGGACAATAAGATCATATCTACAGCTAATTTCTCAGCCTGCCTGATTTCATCTAAATTATGACAGGAAACCGACAGCAGCTTATTAGCTGATACGGGCCTGGAATGATAATCAAATAACATTCGGCTAGTTAAATGCAGCCCTTCAGTATCTATTTTTTCAAAAACATTAACTGGAGCATTTAACAGCAGAATTGAATTATATTTTTTACAAACTTCCCTGGCTAACATTGCCAATCGATAATACTCCTCCTCTGATGTTGCTGATTTGTATCGCAACTGAACAATTTTATCACCTGAGGATAGAGCTTTGGTCAACCTGCTCTGAAAATCTTCCTTATTATCAAAAGCCCCTGTAATCATATAACAATCCGGCAATTGTAATGAACGTAAAATCATCGCATTAGCAGCGGGGAAATCATCAGGCTGCAATGTTGCAATGGATTGCCATTTAATTTGCTGTCCTTCAAGACCTGTGGGATTCCCAGTAAATTCAGTAATTTTCCAGACATCCAGTAATACCGACTTATCATGATAATTGTGATGAATTTTTAAATAAGGCCTGGCAGACTGAATGTCTATACCAAGTTCCTCCCTGGATTCTCTAACTAAAGCCTGGTATACCGTTTCCCCAGTTTCAATCTTACCTCCGGGAAACTCCCACAAACCACCCTGATGAAGATGACCAGGTCTCAGCGCAATTAAAACATCGCGGTTAGACTTTACAATAACTGCGACAGCTACATGTATATAGTTTTCTGATTGTTTATGATCGATATTCTGCATTAATTTTGACATAGTCATATGAAAAATCACATGTCCATACGACCGCTGATTCAGTTCCCTGCTTCAGATCGACTGTAATCATTATTTCATCCTGTGACATAACTGATTGCCCCTGATCTTCAGTATAACTTTGTGCGCGACCACCATTTTTAACTATACAGACATCATTAAGAAAAATTTCTATTTTATCTATATCAAATGCAACACCAGAGCGACCTATAGCTGCAAGAATTCGCCCCCAGTTAGGATCACTGGCAAATAGCGCTGTTTTAACTAATGGTGAATGAGCAACTGTATATGCGACACTACGTGCATCATCATAACTTAATGCATTAATAACATTCAAAGAAATAAATTTTGTTGCACCTTCGCCATCCCTGATAATCGCCTGTGCCAGATATTCAAAAACCTCAGCCAGCACTTTCTCAAATTTCTCAAACGAAGTATCATCTTCTTTATACTGAACACCAGATTTGCCAGTAGCAACCAGTACACAGGCATCATTAGTTGATGTATCTCCATCAACAGTAATCGCATTAAATGAACGCTGAACACAACGTTTAAGACAATTTTCAAGCAGACCATTATCAATACCGGCATCGGTGGCTACATAAGCAAGCATTGTTGCCATATCTGGATGAATCATACCTGATCCTTTAGCGATTCCAGTAATCGTAATTAGCTTGTCACTTATCTCAACCTGACGGCTGATACCTTTTAACACGGTATCTGTTGTCATAATCCCACGAGCGGCTTTTAGCCAGTTGTCCTCAGCCAACAAACTCACCAGTTGTGGTATAGATTTAGATATTTTTTCAACAGGCAGGTCCTGACCAATTACACCTGTTGAAAATGGTAAAATTTCTGTCGTAGCAAGACCTGTATGCGAAGCAAGTAAATGACAACTTGATCGAGCAGCCTCCACGCCACGTTGACCTGTTCCTGCATTCGCATTACCCGAATTGATCAATAAAAATCTTGGCCTGGATAATAAAAGATGTTCTTTAGCAATAATTACCGGTGCTGCACAAAAGAGGTTTTTTGTAAATACAGCAGATGACTGACTGCCCTCGCACAACTCGAGTAAAACAAGATCGTCTTTATCTGACGACTTAATCCCTGCAGCCAGGCTTGCCAGTCGTACTCCTTTTACTGGAAGAAGTTTTTCAGGTTCATTTAATCCAACAGCCATAATTATGTTAGTTTTCCATGACATTGTTTAAACTTTTTACCCGAACCACAGTAACAGGGATCATTACGACCAATTTTCTTATCCTGCCTGACATATGGTTGATGCTGATCACCTTCTGGCAATTGCTCATCCTGCATGGCAGTCATATCCGCATGTTCATATTGCATATCACCTGACATCTGCTGCTGACTTTCAAGTGCAGCGATTTCTTCATCCGATCGTATCTGAACTTTCGCCAGGGTAGATGCGACTTCCTGCTTTATTTTATCCAGCATCTCCGTGAACATTTCAAATGATTCCCGTTTATATTCCTGTTTTGGATTTTTTTGAGCATATCCCCGCAGATGTATACTCTGGCGCAAATAATCCATCGCTGCAAGATGCTCTTTCCAGTGTGAGTCTAACACTTGCAACAGAATATACTTCTCCAGTCTGCGCATATCCGTACTACCAATCGTTGATTCTTTTCGAGCATAAGCATCTTTTATTTCATCTAATATTTTTTGTTTTAATGTTTCCTCATGCAAATCATCATCTCTATCAAGCCATTTTTGCAAAGGCATACGAATTGAAAACTCAGTATCAATGGCTTCTTCCAGACCCTGAACATCCCACTGTTCTTCCAGGCTACCGTGAGGTATAAAACTGTTTACCATATCATTTACAACATCTTCTCGTATTACCTCAACGACTTCAGACATATCATCTTCCTGCATCATCTCATTACGCTGAGAATAAACAACTTTACGTTGATCATTTGCAACATCATCGTATTCAAGTAACTGTTTACGAATATCGAAATTATGTCCCTCTACTTTACGCTGTGCATTTTCGATTGCCCTGGAAACCCATGGATGCTCTATGGCCTCTCCCTGCTCCATACCTAATTTTTTCATCAAGCCAGCAACTCGATCCGAAGCAAATATCCGCATTAAATCATCCTGCAATGACAGGTAAAAACGTGTTGAACCCGCATCACCCTGACGTCCAGAACGACCACGCAGTTGATTATCTATGCGTCGAGACTCATGTCTTTCACTACCAATAACATGCAGGCCACCTGCATCTAAAACCTGCTGATGACGCTGATCCCAGTCTTTACGAGCATTTTCTTTTTCTGCTTCGCTGATATCCGGTTTATTGGCAAGTTCAACATCAAGATTTCCACCAAGAACAATATCTGTACCGCGTCCAGCCATATTTGTTGCTATAGTAACAGCTCCAGGCACGCCTGCTTCAGCTACAATCATTGCTTCACGTTCATGCTGTTTAGCATTTAACACATTATGTTTTATCTGCTTGTCATTAAGTAATTTTGACAAATATTCTGAAGCTTCTATCGAAGCAGTACCAACAAGAACCGGTTGTTTTCTTTGCTGGCAGTCTTCTATATCATTAACAATCGCCGCATATTTTTCTTCCTGAGTAAGAAAAATCAAATCACCATGATCAATTCTGGCAACGGGTAAATGAGTTGGGATAACCATAACTTCCAGGTTATAAATCTGCTGAAATTCAAAGGCTTCAGTATCAGCCGTACCTGTCATACCCGATAATTTGTTATACAAGCGGAAGTAGTTCTGGAACGTAATTGATGCCAATGTCTGGTTTTCATTCTCGATAACTACTCCTTCCTTCGCTTCTATTGCCTGATGCAATCCATCAGACCAGCGACGCCCTTCCATTGTTCGACCAGTAAACTCATCAACTATAACTATTTTCCCTTCCTGGATAATATAATGAACATCTTTCTGAAATAATTCATTGGCCCTGATAGCTGCATTAAGATAATGCACCAGGCTAATATTAGTTGCACTATATAAACTGTCATTCTCAGCCAGGATACCTTCACGAACCAGAAGCTCTTCTACATGCTGATGCCCTTCCTCAGTCATATGAATCTGTTTATTCTTTTCATCAACTGTATAGTCGCCTTCAGATTCTTCATCCTCTGCCCTGATTAATTCTTTCACCAGCTGATTAAATTTGGCATAAAGCTCAGAATTATCATTGACCGGGCCTGAAATAATCAGCGGCGTACGTGCTTCATCAATAAGTATTGAATCTACTTCATCGACAACAGCAAAATTCAGCTCACGCTGAACTTTCTCCTCGGCTGAAAAAGCCATATTGTCCCGAAGATAATCAAATCCATACTCATTATTTGTTCCGTAGGTTATATCAGCAGCATAGGCCTGCTTTTTCTCGGTGTGATCCATACCTGCCACAACCACACCAACGGTTAATCCAAGAAAGCTATAGAGTTTACCCATCCATTCGGAGTCACGCTTTGCAAGGTAATCATTAACAGTAATTACATGCACACCTTTACCCGTTAATGCGTTCAGATATACGGCCAGGGTAGCAACCAGTGTCTTACCCTCACCTGTACGCATTTCGGCAATATTCCCATAATGCAGCGCCATTCCACCAATTAACTGAACATCAAAATGACGCATACCAAGTGAACGCTTACCGGCTTCTCGGACCGTGGCAAATGCTTCCGGTAACAACTTATCCAGGTCTTCTCCATTATCAAGACGCTGCCTGAATTCTACCGTTTTACTGGTTAACGCTTCATCTGTAAGAGATTCTAATTCAGGCTCTAGTTTATTAATCTGCTCAACAACTTTGCGGTATTTCTTTACCTGCCTGTCATTTCGGCTACCAAAAATCTTACGCAGTAAACTGGGTACCATAGATATTCCTTCGAATCTCAAATAGAAAATTTAAAAACAGGTTATTATGCCCGAGAATCCTCTCAGGCTTAAGCACATTGACAAAAAAATACGTGGGATTTGCTAAAAAGCAGTTATCTTGAATCAACAAATCGCTGAGGATTTATCTGACGACCATTTTGAAGAACCTCAAAATGAACATGGGGGCCAGTAGAACGGCCAGTTGATCCCATTAAAGCGATTCCCTGACCTTTTTTTACAGTATCGCCAACCTTGACGAGATTCTCCTTATTATGGCCATATCGTGTGACATAGCCATTACCATGATTAACTTCAACCAGATTTCCATAACCATAGCGTTTACCTGACCAGGTAATAACACCGCCAGCAACTGTCAGAACAGTACTGCCTGATTTAGCGGCAAAATCCATACCTTTGTGAAATTGCAATTTACCCGTAAAAGGATTGGTTCGCATGCCATAATATGAAGAAATCCAGCCTCGACTAATAGGACGACCTTCTGGAAAGACTTCTTCCTGCATACGGCTACTCATTAGGATTGATTCCAGCACCCCAAGTTGCTGTTCCCTGTCTTCCAGCTCAGCAATAACAGCATCTATTTCACTACCAAAATCAAGTTGAACAGTCGTATCAACCTCATCAGGACCACCAACACCTGGTGACTGTGAAAAATTGAATTCACCTGGATCAATTTTAGCTATTTTAACCAGCTTCTGACCAAGAGCATTTAATCGAGTTGCATGCGCCTGAATCTGGCCAAGACGAGCCGCCAGGGCATCAAGGTCAGCCATTGCATTTAATTTTGTTTGAGTAATCAGGTCTCTTTGTAACTGCACCTCGCTCTGAATTGCAGTCAAACGATCAGAT
>JAOUQA010000381.1 GCA_029879605.1 Gammaproteobacteria bacterium | reverse complement strand
GGTCAAGCGAGAAATGATCCATCTCACAGATTAAACGAGATTATCTTAAATCGAAAAACCCTCATCCCCAACCCCTTCTCCCGTTGCGGGAGAAGGGCCTTTGTTCCCATTTGATTTTACCTGAAAAAAGCTGGCGCCACCTCGTCATCAAGCAGGCTTTGCCGTATCGTTAGTGAAGCTAACCAAGGGTAGATGAAAGGAGAAGTGATGCCTGTGCTGAGTAGCCATAGGCGTATCGAAGCGGGGCCGAGGCAGACCAAAAACAAATTGACACAACAAACAAAAATTTTACATTGAAAATTAGCAATATGAATTATAATAACTTCTACATAAAATATAGTTGTTTAAACGGGAGGCAAATATGAAAATATTAAAATGGGGCCTTTCGCTTCTATCAGCATCAATTCTAATAACATGCTCAGGCACAAGTACACTTGATCTTCTTGATGGAAATTTTGGCGAGCGCAATCCCGCAGTTGAATTTGATAAGGCCGCCACTGAAATCACTGAAGGCGCTCATGCTTCTGACATAAGAGCAAAACTCACTGAACGCCCGAACAGCGATGTAACCTTTAATCTTAATATAGCAAACATCAATACTTACGGAAAAACATACTCTGCCTGTACTCCTTTTGACCTCACTATATCGCCGGCACAGATTACTTTTTCGCCAGAGAACTATGACACAGAACAGGTCTTTTCAGTTTCTTACCCTTCTAATAACTGTCTTCACAATACACTCTTTCTTGGAGTAGAGTTTGAGGCTCTGCAATCTGATGATGAGCTGTTCAATAAGCTGAAAGCGCCTGTTCTGGAAGTGGTAGTTCTTGAAATTGAAAAATCTGTAAAATATGATAACCCTGTGATTGAACTTATTGAAGGCGGAGCTTCTGCAAACCTGGGAGTGAACCTTGCGGGAAAACCCGATTATAATGTAACTTTCAACCTGGATGTGATCAACACCAATACTTTTGAAAAAACCTATGCGGCATGCACAACTTTTGATTTAACAATCACTCCCTCCCAGTTGATTTTTACACCCGAAAATTACCATATTGCCCAGAATATTTCTTTTAATTATCCAGATAATGACTGTGTTCATAAAACTCTATTTTACGGAATTCAGTTTTCAAACCTTCAGTCTGCTGATGTCATGTATGCCAATTTGGCCACCCCTGAGTTAAAAATAGTCGTTATTGAAGATGCGGGAGTTGATACCATCCCCAATGTAATAGCCCTTGATCCATATGACAAACAACCCGATCTGCCTGCAGATCAAACCTTTATTCGGGTTCACTTTAATAAAGATATGGATGCAAGCACGATAACACCTTCCAGTTTTATTATTGAAGAGACAGGCTCTTCACCTGTAAAATACCATGGGGCTTTTGCATGGTATGACGCTCAAAGAAAAGACGCCTATTTGTCATTCAATAACTTTTTACTGCCTCTGGTAAACCACACTGCCAGACTATCAGGAAGCATCAAAGACATCTATGGTAACAGCCTGAACAGTGGTCAGGAAACCACATATACTTTTGAGTCTAAAATATGGTATCATAATGAAACAGGCAGGTATGATACCGCAGAAACAGCGAAAAATGTGGTAGTTATAGGAAACTACGCCTATGTGGCTGAAGCGGGGGTTAGTAACCCGGGACTTAGAATCATAAATATCTCAAACCCGACGGCGCCAACTCTGGTTGCCAGCCACACTACCGAAAAATCGGCAATGGATGTGGCAGTCAGCGGCAATTATGCCTATCTGGGCTTGGCCACTTTTGGAATAGAGGTTGTCAACATATCAAACCAAAACTGCGGCACACCGCCGTGCGCACTAACACAAGAATTGGTCTATATCATGCCTGATCCTAACGAGAGCACAAACGGAGTTACCATCGAAGGTAATTATCTTTACGCGGCTAACGGAAACAGCGGTATGATAGTTTTGAGCCTGCAAAACCCCGCCTCCCCTTCTCTTGCGGCTTCATATGACACTGCCGGATACTCTCAAGACATTACTGTAAACGATACCTATGCTTACGTGGCTGATGGAGGCTCAGGACTTCAAATTATTGATATATCTAACCAGAGCTGTGGTACGCCGCCTTGCACACTGGCACACGTCTCTAGCCTTGCATCTACCAGTAACGTTTATGATGTAAATCTTGACGGCAATTATGCCTACCTTGCCAGCGGCAACGCCGGATTTCAAGTTGCCGATATCAGCGTTCCTTCAAATCCATTTTTTATCGCTACAATTGATACAGTAAACAATGTATCTGAGGTTGATATTATGGGCAAATATGCCTATATCGTTGATGGGGTCGGATTAAAAACTTACGATATTACAAGCCCTGCCCAACCCCTTCTTGTGGGCAGCCATGATACCGAGGGAAATGCTCATGCGATTCAAACTATCGGAGACTACGCCTATATTGCCGACTATGATCCGGGATTAATAATCTTAGATATCTCTCAATTAACTTCTCCTAAACTTACTGAAACTTATAACACCCCGGGTTCTGCCACTAATCTACTCATTGAGGATAATTACGCCTTTGTTGCTGATCTAGGCTCAGGTCTTCAGGTCATTGATATTTCAAACCCTAAACTGCCGGTATTGGCGGCTTCTTATTTTGAAACTGACAATTTTACCAGAAGTCTCGCTATCAGCGGCGACTATGCCTACGTCGCAAACTCATGGTTTGGCTTGACTATCCTTGATATCTCTAACCATACCTGTGATGCGAGGCCCTGTGCCT
>JAOUQA010000040.1 GCA_029879605.1 Gammaproteobacteria bacterium | reverse complement strand
GGCTATATGAAGAATGTTACTGGAGCACGAGCGATTGTGTTTTCTCTGATTCTCTCCAGTATTAAAAACACGGAAAAGGACGATGTTATTGAAGAGTTTGTTGATGTGGAATGCAGAGAGATTATAGGTGATGTTATCGAGAAGACTGGTAATCTTGAAAAAAGACAGTGGCTGCCTTTGATTGATATTTTGTTACCAGTGCTTAAGTCCATGAGTGTCAATAGAAAACAGGAATTTATACGTGCTGTGGATGCAATGGTAAAGGTAGATAAGCGTATAACAGTTTTTGAGTTTGTGTTATTGATTATTATGAGGCAGCATTTAAGTAATCATTCAGCAAAGATTGATGTTATAAAATATCATTCATTTAAGCATGTAACAGAAGATGTACGAGTCATTATTTCATTGCTGGTGCAGGCAGGGAAACAGGCAGTTGAAAAGAAGGATCAGGTTTTCATCAGGGCAATGAGGACATTTATTTCGCATGATGTGGCAATGTACCCGGCAGAAGATTGTAACCTGGAAAAGTTGACAAATGTAATGAAACGTTTAAATGCGCTGGCACCCATGTTGAAAAAAACATTAATTACAGTCTGTGCTGATTGCGTACTTGATGATGGTATTGTTCTTGCTCCAGAAGCCGAGCTGTTGCGTGCAATATCTGAAAGCCTGGACTGCCCTATGCCGCCCTTAGTGACTGATTAATAGTTCAATTATAATCATAGTATTCATCTGTTATGGCTGTAAAATAAGCGAATGTCTCTTAATCGAATTTTTTCTATTGCGCCCATGCTGGACTGGACTGATCGGCATGAGCGATATTTTCTACGATTGATCACTAAAAAAGCCCTGCTTTATACTGAGATGGTAACGACGGGTGCTATTTTGCATGGGGATAGTGAGCGCTTTTTGCGCTTTCATGAGGCAGAGCATCCGATTGCCTTACAACTGGGTGGCAGCGATCCGATTGCCCTTGCGCAGAGTGCTAGCATCGGTGAGCAGTTTGGTTATGATGAAATTAACTTGAATGTTGGATGTCCAAGTGAACGTGTAAAATCTGGTAGTTTTGGTGCTTGTCTAATGGCGGAGCCAGGATTAGTTGCGGAACTGGTAAATGCAATGCAGTCGGTTGTTGGTATCCCGGTGACTGTTAAACATCGTATTGGAATTGATGATCATGATTCCTGGGATGAACTGTGTGAGTTCGTAGAAAAAATTGCTGCATGTGGATGTCTTGTTTTTATTGTTCATGCGCGTAAAGCATGGCTAAAAGGTTTGAGTCCAAAACAGAATCGAGAAGTCCCGCCTTTAAAGTATGAAGTGGTCTATCAGTTGAAAAATAAATATCCCCATCTCAGTTTTGTGATTAACGGTGGTATACGGTCTATTGAAGAGAGTAAAAATCATTTGCAGTATGTTGATGGTGTAATGATGGGGCGTGAGGCTTATCATAATCCATATATTCTGCGTGATGTGGATAGGTTTTTGTACGGAGAAGTAGAAATTGCAAAAAGTCGACAGGAGATATTTAATGAGTTTTTGCCCTATGTGGAAAGTGAGTTAATGGCAGGTACGAAATTGCATGCGATGACTCGACATATAATGGGGCTGTTTCTCGGTGTTCCTGGAGCCAGGGCATGGCGGCGTTATCTAAGTGAGAATGCGAATAAACGCCATGCAGATATTAATGTTCTTGTTAATGCATTCAGGAAGTTGATATTTTAACCTACAAAAAAATGGTTTAATACTGATTGTGTTTAGGTAAGATAGCCTGGTTATAAAGTCATTTGGGCAAGAGATTTAAAATGAAAAAAATGTTAGTGCCAATAATTTATTTTTTCTGTATATCAGGAAATGGAATTGCTGCTGAATGGAAAGGCGAGGGGGAGTTAGGATATACCACAACTTCAGGTAATACGGATTCAGAAACGCTAAATACAAAACTAAGCATCGAAAAAGATCATGATAAATGGCGCCATAAAGCGGCTATAGAGGCTTTAAAGGCGTCGACAGATAATATTGATAGTGCTGACAGGTTTGTTTTTACTGAAAAAACAGAATATTTGTTTGGCGAGAAAACATATTCGTTTATAAGTTTGCGTTACGAAGACGATGAATTTACAGGGTTTGTCTATCAGTCATCGGCATCCCTGGGTATAGGTTCCCGTTTTCTGGAGACAGATTCACATGTTCTTGATGCTTCTTTAGGTGTTGGCTTTAGACGTACAAAAGACGCGCTAACGCTTTTTATTGTTGAGGACGGTATTGTGAAATTTGAGGCTAATTATAAATATATCATTAGTGAAAGCGCTCAGATTTCTGAAGATATTCTGGTTGAATCGGGTGAAGAGAATACTCATTCAGAATCTCTAACCGCGTTAAAAACAAAAATTAATGGCAATTTATCATCAAAAATAAGTTACGCAGTGAAGCGAAATTCCACTGTTCCAGTTGGTGCTGAAAAGAAAGATACAGTTACAACAGTTTCGTTAATATATAGTTTTTAGAATCTCAGTCGCCAGGTAAGATTAAAGTTAACATCTGGAGAGGCATTGGTTTTTACGTCTTCAGCAACTGCAATATCAAGTTCAGAATCATGTTTAAACAGGATGCTGCCACCAAAAGTAAGCTGAGTCACTGATCCCAGGAAACGGGTTGCAGATTTATAGAAAGCAGAATGATTATCGAGCTGGGCTTTAAGCTGTATTTTTTCGGTGGCTTGATATTGCAGTCCAGTAGTTAGAAATGCAACTCGATCTTTCTGTACAGGCTTTAATATATAGCTATCCTGTATCAGGATCATGCCTGCATTAGTATAAATCGACAGTGAGTCATTTAACTGTTTACTGGAGGCTATCCAGAAATTAAAATCCATATGGCCACTACCGGTAAGTTTTTTATGATCACCAGTTGGTAATTTAATGCCTGCCCAGTAACTTAAACTGAAGTTGTTTTCTGCAACAGCCTGGAAAGCCATTTGTAATGAGATATCTCCCAGGCCACTTTCAGGTTGCTGCATATTAATTAGCGCGGTGCCATTTAATTCATAATAAATAGCTACTTGATCACGAGGGAAGGCAGGGCGTATTCCGTCAGGCAAGTTGAGCATGTCATGGTAATCATCAATCCATTTATCCATGAAGCCTTCATAATGTTTAATAAAGGGTATATGAAGTCTAAGCATCATGTTTTTGCGGAATGCGATATCGTAAATCAAATTAAGATTATGGGTTTCTATATCGATAAACAGTATTTCACTGGTTGTTGATTCGTTATTAATTGTATTACTGAAGTTGCTGGTTAATTGCAGTGCCGATTCATTGAGTGGTAGCAGGTCTGCTGATGTGGGAACAGGCAGGCCATAAATAGAAATTAATGGATTCTGGTTGTGAGTAGCAAAGGGGACGATTTGTGACGCAAAGCCTTGCCTGACAACTGCTATTGTTAAAAATGATATTAGCAGGCAATAAAAAACCCTGTTACAGAAACTGTTAACAGGGTTTCTAACAATCATCAGATGATAATTGTTTACTTCATGCTTGAGTAGAATGCAGCCAGGTTAGCCATATCAGCATCAGACAGTGGTTTAGCCATAGCATTCATAGTTGGGTCTTTACGAGTACCATCTTTAAAGGCTTTCAGCTGTTTAACCATGTAAGCTTCTTTCTGGCCATTCAGGTTAGGGTAAGTTGGCATTTTGCCAATACCATCATTGCCATGGCATGCGGCACATGTAGCAGCTTTGGCTTTACCAGCAGCGGCATCAGCTGCCATAACGTTTGCAGACATAGTCAGGGCAGAAGCTGCCAGCAGGGCTATGATTTGTTTCTTCATCAGGTTACTCCTGTGTAAATGTAACGAAGTCATTAAAAAGTCAGGTCGCAGATTGTCTCAGAGCAGGCCAGTAAAGTAAATTATTGTTTGCCAGTATTGTGATGTCTGCTTTAATTAAAAATTATTTATTCGAATAATA
Organism: Gammaproteobacteria bacterium; assembly: GCA_029879605.1. Lineage (GTDB taxonomy): Bacteria > Pseudomonadota > Gammaproteobacteria > SZUA-229 > SZUA-229 > JAPHQX01. The sequence continues at coordinate 6,370 of JAOUQA010000040.1, read as the reverse complement.
TCAACAAGTTATAACTACAATGATGGGTTATATTCGAGCTTTTAATAGGTTAATTTGACCTGAGAATTACCGGGTAGTTTCGTATTTAGCACCTAAGAGATACTGAAAAACGACGTGGTATCAGGTAAAGTGTGCAGCTCTTTAAATTTTGGCTCTTGGTGAGGACATAAACATGGCAGATTTCAAGATCGCCCCATCTATCTTATCAGCAGATTTCGCCCGTCTTGGTGAGGAAGTGGATAATGTAATCAAATCCGGTGCGGATATTGTGCATTTTGATGTTATGGACAATCACTATGTCCCTAACCTCACTATTGGACCCCTGGTCTGTGATGCCCTGCGTAAGCATGGTGTAACAGCCGATATTGATGTTCATTTGATGGTTAAGCCTGTGGATCGCATTATTCCTGATTTTGCAGAAGCGGGTGCTACCTATATTACATTTCATCCCGAAGGTTCTGAGCATATTGACCGTAGTTTGCAGTTGATTCGTGAAAGCGGTTGTAAATCAGGTCTGGTATTCAATCCTGCTACACCTCTGGATTGCCTGAAATACGTGATTGATAAGGTTGATATGGTGCTACTGATGTCTGTTAACCCGGGCTTTGGCGGGCAGTCATTTATTCCTGCAACACTGGATAAACTGCGTGAAGCTCGTAAGATTATTGATGATTCTGGTCGTGATATTCGCCTGGAAATTGATGGTGGTGTTAAGGTCGATAATATTCGTGAAATCGCCGAAGCAGGTGCGGATACCTTCGTTGCCGGTTCAGCTATTTTTGGAGCAGCCAGTGAAGGTGATGCTAATGACTATGATACAGTCGTTGGTGCTATGCGAGCTGAGCTGGCGAAAGCTAAAGTTTAATTTTTATAGCGATGCTGGTCAGATAAAATAATGAAGCTCTTTTTAGATATAAAGAAGTTTCGTGGTTTGTGTGACCGCTATAACCTCCCCCTAAGGTAGTTAATGATGATTAAAAAACCCTCTATGGTTCTGATTGATGTTGATGGCACATTGGTAGATAGCGTACCAGACCTGGCCTATTGTGTTGATGAGATGATGAAGCAGATGGATATGCCGTTACGTGGCGAGGAGCGTGTGCGTCACTGGGTGGGTAATGGCGTTGAGCGACTGGTGCGACGAGCACTGATTAATCAGCTTGATGGTGAGCCGGATGAGGCATTATTTCAGAAAGCAATTCCCATATTTGAAGCACTGTATGCTGAAAATACCTCTAAGCGCAGTTGTCTGTACCCAGGGGTGCAGGAAGCACTGGATTTTCTGAAGACTACGGGTGTTCATATCGGCTGTGTAACAAATAAGGCATCACAGTTTACATTGCCGATTTTACAGGATCTTGGTATCAGGGATTATTTCGAAATTGTTATCTGTGGCGATGAGCTACCAAAGAAAAAACCGGATCCTATGCCATTGTTGCATGCAGCTGAAAAAATGGGTGTTAAACCGGAGCAGTCACTAATGCTGGGAGACTCCATGTCAGATGTTAAAGCAGCGCGTGCAGCAGGTTTTAATATCATTTGCATGTCATATGGCTATAACCATGGTGAAGATATCCGTGATTACAACCCGGATGCGGTGGTTGATTCTATGGCTGAAGTGAAACAGCTGATTGACTGGTCATGAAACACACGGAATAATAGAACTTTCCTGGACACAGAATCTTAAAGAGAAACATGTATAGACTTTTTAGACATACGGATTTACGCGCATTCATTACCTGGCGATGGTGACAGACTGGCTATGGCCAATTTGTATGTATGTTTGTGTGAATAATTATGTCTGGAAAGAATCATGACCCCCGAAAAATTTGCTGAATTAGAAAAACAGGATTTCACCCATATACCCCTGGTACGTGAAGTACTGGCTGATCTTGATACTCCGTTAAGTACCTACCTTAAGCTGGCTAATTTACCCTATTCCTATCTGTTTGAGTCTGTACAGGGTGGCGAAAAATGGGGGCGTTATTCTATTATTGGCCTGCCCTGTCGAACCCTGATCAAGGTAAATGCTTACACTGTTACGATTGAAGAACAGGGTCAGATCGTTGAAAACCTGGATGTGGAAGATCCCCTGCAATGGATTGAAGATTATCAACAGGGATTCAAGGTCGCTGAAATCGAGGGTTTGCCAAGGTTTACGGGTGGACTCGTTGGTTACTTTGGTTATGACACGATTCGGTATATCGAGCCAAAATTAAAAAATGGTCATAAGTCGGATACACTGAATACCCCGGATATTCTTTTGATGCTGTCAGAAGAAGTGGTGGTATTTGATAACCTGGCGGGTAAGTTATATCTCATAGTCAACATTAAGTCGGGTGAAAGCAACGCCTATGAAAAAGGCCAGCAACGACTGGATCAACTGACTCAGAAGTTGCATGACGCCATACCTGTTTATAAGCCAACGGCCAGTAAACGTGTTATCGCTGAAGATGATTTTATTTCGGGATTTACTGAAGAAGGTTTCAAACAGGCTGTCAGTAAAGCCAGGGAATACATAATTGATGGTGATGTCATGCAGGTGGTGTTGTCTCAACGCCTGTCGATTCCAGTTGAAGCTTCTGCGCTGGATATTTATCGCTCCTTAAGAAGCCTTAATCCTTCGCCTTACATGTATTACCTTGACCTGGCTGATCATCACGTAGTGGGTTCGTCACCTGAAATACTGGTGCGCCTTGAAGATGAAAAAGTAACTGTACGTCCAATTGCAGGTACACGACCGCGAGGCAAGGATGAAGAAGAGGATCGTGCGCTGGAGAAAGAATTGCTGGCTGATCCAAAAGAACTGGCTGAGCATTTAATGTTGATTGATCTTGGGCGTAATGATGCAGGTCGGGTGAGTAAAACGGGTAGTGTAGAGCTAACCGATAAAATGATTATTGAGCGTTATTCTCATGTCATGCATATTGTTTCCAACGTGGTCGGTGATTTACAGGAAGGCATGAGTGCGATTGATGTGTTGCGTGCTACTTTCCCGGCAGGCACGGTGAGTGGTGCACCGAAGATTCGTGCCATGGAGATTATTGATGAACTGGAGCCGGTGAAGCGAGGCATATATTCTGGTGCTGTTGGTTATTTATCATGGAATGGAAATATGGATACAGCAATTGCGATTCGAACAGCTGTTATCAAGGACAAAGTATTAAATATTCAGGCCGGTGCCGGGATTGTTTATGATTCTATTCCAGAGAATGAATGGGCCGAAACTATGAACAAGGGTCGAGCTATCTTTAGAGCAGTGGCCAGGGCAGAAGCGGGTCTGGAGTGATAAAACGGTGTTAGGAGAAGTTATGAAAAATTTTTGCTTACGTGTGGTAAGTCATGCTGCATTTGAGCGAACCATTATTGGTCTGATTCTTTTGAATGGTGTCATTCTTGGTATGGAGACATCAGCCGAAATGATGGCTAATTACGACTACTGGCTGTTACTGGCAAATAATATTATTCTCGCTGTGTTTGTTGTAGAAGCAGTAATGAAAATAATTGCCGTTGCTCCCAGGTTGAATTTGTATTTTGGTTCGGGATGGAACCTGTTTGATTTTTCAGTTGTGGTTTTATCATTACTACCAGAAACAGGTGAATATGCCATGATTGCTCGCCTGGCTCGTTTGCTACGAGTGATGCGTCTGATTTCCACTATTCCCGAGTTACGCCTGATTGTGGCTACCCTGGTGCGTTCTTTACCGGGCATGATGCATGTCATTATGTTAATGGGTGTGATTTTTTATATTTATGCGATAGCCGGCTTCCATTTATTTAATGAACACAATCCTGAATTATGGGGATCGCTGGGTATCTCCTTATTAACATTATTTCGTGTTGTGACGTTAGAAGACTGGACAGATGTTATGTATAACGCCATGGAAATGAACCCGTTAAGCTGGATGTATTTTGTTAGCTTTGTGATTATGGGTACCTTTGTTGTTATTAATCTGTTCATTGCCGTGGTATTAAATAACCTGGATGAAGCAAAACAGGAACGACTGGCTGAAATGCGTAAGCCAATGACTAAAGATGAGCTGGCAAAAGAACTGAGAGCAACGCAGGAAGCATTGCAACGACTGCAGAACAGTTTAGAGAGAATGCCGTCATGATGGTGATGATTGATAATTATGATTCGTTTACCTATAACCTTGTGCAGTACCTGGGTGAACTGGGTGCAGAGGTTGTTGTGCATCGTAATGACAAAGTATCAATAGAAGAAATTGAACAGCTTAAGCCGGATCATCTAATGATATCGCCAGGGCCCTGTACGCCGAACGAGGCAGGAATTTCCATGGAAGCGATTAAATATTTTGCTGGCAAAATACCTGTGCTGGGGGTTTGCCTTGGGCACCAGAGTATTGGCCAGGTTTACGGCGGAAAAATAATACATGCCAGGGAAATTATGCATGGTAAAACCTCAATGATTCATCATAAGAATACAGGTGTTTTTGCAGGATTAACAAATCCTTATGAAGCGACTCGATATCATTCATTGGTGATCGAAAAAGAAACTCTGCCAGAGTGCCTGGAAATTACTGCCTGGACAGAAAATGATGATGGTAGTATGGATGAGATAATGGGTGTGAAACATAAAGAGCTGGCTGTTGAAGGCGTTCAGTTCCATCCAGAGTCGATACTGACTGAGCACGGTCATGATTTGTTAAAGAATTTTTTAGACATTAAAAGGTGATTTTTATGGATATGCAATCTGCAATCAAAGCAGTCACTGAAAAAAAAGATTTATCTCGAGATGAAATGATAGAAGTCATGAATCTGATTATGACTGGCCAGGCAACTGATTCTCAGATCGGTGGCTTTTTAATTGGATTGCGTATGAAAGGTGAAACAGTTGATGAAGTTTCTGCTGCCGCAACCGTCATGCGTGAGTTGTCAACAAAAGTAGATGTGCAGAAAGATAATCTGGTCGATACCTGTGGTACCGGTGGTGATGCTTCAGGTAGTTTTAATATTTCAACTGCCAGTGCTTTTGTTGCTGCTGCTGCCGGTGCTCATGTTGCTAAACATGGGAATCGTTCTGTTTCCAGTAAATCAGGTAGTGCGGATGTACTGGAAACAGCGGGTGTTAACCTGGAGTTAAATCCAGACCAGGTGGCTGAATGTATTCATAATGTAGGTGTTGGATTCCTGTTTGCTATTAAACATCATGGTGCAATGAAACATGCTATTGGACCTCGAAAAGAAATGGGCGTACGCACAATCTTTAATGTGCTGGGACCTTTAACTAATCCTGCGGCTGCACCTAACCAGGTAATTGGGGTGTTCAGTAAAGACTGGGTCGAGCCACTGGCACAGGTATTGAAGCAGCTGGGTAGTCGTCATGTGATGGTGGTGCATGCGGAAGATGGTATGGACGAGATCAGTATAGGCAGTGAGACACATGTGGCTGAATTAAAAGACGGCAGTATCTCTACTTATACTATTAAGCCGGAAGATTTTGACATGGACCGGGCTGATTTATCAGAGATCAGGGCAAAAGATTCCAAAGATAGCCTGGCAATAATTAAATCAGTATTTGATGGAAAAGCCGGTTCAGCTAAAGATATTGTTTGTCTGAATGCCGGTGCTGCGATTTATGTTTCTGGAATTACAAATTCATTAATAGCAGGTATAGAAAAAGCCCAGTCGGTGATAGCTGATGGTACTGCCAGGCAGAAACTGGATGCACTGGTGCATTATTCAAATAATTGCTGATTGTTAAAAAGTTGATGCCTTAATGTCAAATAATACGCCAGATATATTAAATAAAATTATAAAACGTAAAGAAGAGGAAATAGCTGAGCGTTCAGCAAATGTCAGTATTGATGATCTTCGGCAGAAAATTATCAATGCCTCGCCAGTTCGTGGGTTTATTGAATCCATAGAAAACAGAATCGCACAGGGAAGCCCCGGGGTAATTGCTGAAATTAAAAAAGCATCTCCCAGTAAGGGGGTGTTACGTGAGGATTTTAATCCTGCCGAAATTGCACGTAGCTATGAGCAGCATGGTGCTGCCTGTTTGTCCGTATTAACAGACAGGGATTTCTTTCAGGGTGGAGAGATTTATTTGCAGGAAGCGAGAGCTGCCACCAGTATTCCAGTAATTAGAAAAGATTTTATTATAGATCCTTACCAGGTCTATGAAGCACGTGCTATAGATGCAGACTGTATTTTATTGATTGTGGCAGCCCTGGATGATGCAAAATTAAATGAGTTACTTGAGCTGGCGCATGAGTTGAATATGGATGTGTTAGTTGAAGTCCATGATGTAGAAGAGATGGAACGCGCACTCATGACAGGTGCAAAGCTGGTTGGTGTAAATAATCGTAACTTACGGACATTTGAAGTTAGTTTAAATAATACCCTG
>JAOUQA010000380.1 GCA_029879605.1 Gammaproteobacteria bacterium | reverse complement strand
TCGAATAATTTTTCACCCCTTGCCCATGCCCGTGCGGCCGGTTTAATCCTGATAGATTTAACCCCACCGTTGAGGCATTTAATGGCGCGTCAGAGCATGGGGCTGCTGGGGCGAATGGGTAAAATGATGCGCAGGTTACCTTTATGAAAGATCATTATGACGTGGTGATTATCGGTGGTGGCATAGTAGGTCTAACCCTGGCCTGTGCACTGGGTAAAAGTCGGTTGCAGGTGGCTGTGATTGAAGCCCATGAATTAAGCGATATTCACTCCGACGATGATTATGATTTAAGAGTGTCTGCCATCAGCCGTGCATCGCAACAGGTGTTTGAAAATTTACAGGCCTGGCCGGGCATGAAATCCCGGCGCATCAGTCCCTATGAAAATATGCATGTCTGGGATTCCACCGGTGATGGTGTGATTGATTTTGATGCGGCCGATCTTGGTGTCGATGTGCTGGGTCATATAATAGAAAACAGGGTCATCCAGCTGTCATTAATCGAGCAGGTAAAAAAACTGTCTAATGTCGACTGGTTGTGCCCGCTGGCGGTTGATGACATTCATTATTCGGATACGAATAGCCAGGTTAAGCTGGATAACAGTATTGTTATCAAGGCCTCGTTACTGGTAGGAGCTGATGGTGCGAACTCCAGGGTGCGCCAGGCGGCGGGCATTGAAATAGAAGCAGCACCCTATGATCAAAAAGGCGTGGTCTGTGTTGTGCAATCAACAAAACATCACCAGTTCACCGCCTGGCAGCGTTTTTTGCCCACCGGCCCACTGGCCTTTTTACCCCTCGGCGATGGTCGTTGTTCCATCGTCTGGTCTGCTACCGATGAAGAAGCGGATAGTCTGGTGGCGCTGGATGAAGATTCGTTTTGCCGGGAACTGGAGCAGGCCTTTGAATACACGCTGGGCAAAGTTGAAGCCGTTGGCTCCCGTGCGGCATTTCCTTTAATACGTCGTCATGCTGAAACTTATATCAAACCCGGCCTGGCCCTGATCGGTGATGCAGCCCATACCATACACCCATTAGCCGGCCAGGGTGCCAACCTGGGTATACTGGATGCGGCCAGCCTGGCCCAGGTATTAATTGAGGCTGACCTGCAAAGAAAAAGTATTTCATCTTTTGCCACTTTAAGAAAATTCGAACGCTGGCGTCGAGGTGAAAATACCTTAATGATGTATAGCATGAGTGGCTTTAAAAATTTATTCAGTAATGAACAGCCGGAGTTAATGGTGTTGCGGAATTTCGGCTTGAACCTGGTTAACAGTATTAAACCGGTGAAACATAAATTTGTTCGTCATGCCATGGGACTGGATGGAGATTTGCCGGAGATTGCGAAAACCACGGGGTGGTGAGTCATCAAATTAAATAATCTCATTGACCCAATTGCGATTTATAAAAAAGCAAAAGAAAACGCAAACAACGCAAATGGTTCTAGCAATAGTCATCAGAACCTTAATCTAATTCATAAGCTCATGGGTATTGAGATTTGGCTATTATAAATTCGCGTTTATTGGCGTTATTGTGTTTTACGTAAGCAATACCAGGGATCAGGTTTTCCAGAATATTTGTAAAGCCTGTTGAAGGATCTTATACCAGGGCAATCTGGAATTTATTGGTTTTGTAGAGTTGTCTATGAACTTTCCACAACCGTCATGCCCGCGAAAGCGATGCATGCATGGATGCAGGCAGTTAGAACAACGCAGGAGTAGTTGTCGAGGTATCCAGTTATTAGATGAGTTTGAATTTTTCTGCATCCCGGCTAAACAACATGCCGGGATGACAGAAGTCAGGCTTAATTAAAATTTAAGATTCGCCTGCGCGCTCAGGATGTTTACATCAGCATCATACTTACCAGTTACCGTATGACCGAATGAAGCATCTGTGTTATTGAGGTCAGTGTCGTCAACAAACAGGTGACTGAAGCCAACATCGATAGTCATATCACTGCTCATGTTGTAACCCACGCCAAAACTCAGCCAGGTGCGATCATCTCCAGGTATACGGGGTGTGCGATCTTCTGGTGAGCGAATCGGTGTCTGATCCACGGCGATACCGGCACGCAGGGTCATCTTGTCGTTTTGCTTATAATTGGCGCCGAAGGAATAGCGATAAGAATTATCCCAGTTTTCCGGGATAGTTGATGAACCCATGTAAGGGTTGTCAAACACAATGGTTAGTTCCCTAAAATTACTCCAGCGAGTCCAGGTCACATCAGCCAGGATGGATAATTTATCCCCCATATTTCTGGCATAACTGACGGATAATGATTCAGGCAATTCAACAGAAGCTATTACACCTGTGGCTTCAAATAAATTGAAGGCTGGAACAGCTGCATCAAGTACTGTTTGCAAATTGGTATCCACAACAAAATTGGCTGTGCCATCGAGTTGGTGCTTAATAGAGGAACGATAAGCAACCCCCAGTTTTGCATTATCGCCCATTTGATACAGGATTCCCGCGTTCCAGCCAAAATTTAAATCATCACCTGAAAGAGAGATTGAGCTATCGTAGGTTGAAGTGCCTATGTTAGCCAACGTCAGGTTGTTGAGATTACAAAAACCACCAGCTCCGGCCAGTCCCTGAGGATCCTGACAGATTGCCGCTGAGTCTAGCTGGTTGGCCAGTGTGGCCTCTATATACTGGATATTGAAGCCAAAACCTACGGACAGTTTATCCGTAGCTTTGGCGGCAAAACTGGGATTGATGTTCAGGGTGTGAACTTCAGATTTGGTAGCAGTATAGCGACCGACCCAGCCAGTGTCATAG